>JADFSQ010000258.1 GCA_022560715.1 Bacteroidota bacterium | reverse complement strand
TTGTCAATAATTTTTATGAATGAATTCTTTTCTATTGATCCAAGCTTGTCTAATATCCTTTCTAATTTCATAATTTAAGTTTAATGCATTAAAATTACTAAATAATAAATTATTCATTTATGGTTTGCAGTAATATTTTTTTATATCAAAAAAAGATTTTCAATGTCAGAAGCTGTAAATCTTTCAGCTTTATTTATTTGTTTCATTAGTTTTAAATAACGCTTTGTTGGTTTCCCTTTATAATGAGTTTTAAAGTGTTTACTGTAAAGTTCCTTATAATGCTTTTCACTATCAAAGTAACAACCGTAGACCTTTTCTATTTGTCGCCATTTTTTACTTTTAGTTTGACTATCATACATACAACCTTTAAAGGCTTCACGATGTAAGAAGTAACCACCAATAGAATATAATTTACGGCATCGTTTTAATATTTGTTTAAGTGAAGTTATTTTCCGATACAAAAATTAGCAAAGATGTTACCCAATAAATCATCTGTAGTAATTTCTCCTGTAATCTCACCAAAATGATACAATGCTTGCCTAATATCTATTGCAAGTAAATCTCCAGACAAACCAGATTCCATACCATGCTGTACTTTTAGTATTTCTTCTAAGGCTTTTAGCAAAGCGTCGTAATGTCTTGAATTTGTGATAATAGTATCGTTGTTTCGTAATGCTCCTGTATTTACAAATTGAAGTAGTCTTTCTTTAAGTGCTTCAACACTTTCACCTGTTTTTGACGATAATAATTGAATATAAGTATTCTCTATATTTTGTAAAATGACAGATAATTCCTTTTCAAGTTTGTCTTTATTTTCATCATTTAATTTATCAATCTTATTGGCAACAACTATAATAGATTTTTCGGGAAACTGATTTTTTATTTTTTCGATTTCGACCTTAAACCCTGAACTCTGAACTCTAAATTTTTCAGCATCTAGCAAATACATAATAACTTGAGACTGCGCTATTTTCTCAAAGGTTTTCTTTATGCCTATGGTTTCAATTATATCTTTAGTTTCACGTATTCCCGCAGTATCAATAAATCTAAAATTTATACCTCCAATAATTAATTCGTCTTCAATAGCATCGCGAGTGGTTCCGGGTATTTCACTAACTATAGCTTTTTCTTCATTCAATAAAGCATTCAACAAAGTAGATTTACCTACATTAGGTTCGCCTATAATAGCAACAGGAATCCCATTTTTTATCACATTCCCAACTGCAAATGAATCAATAAGATGTTTTAACACCTTTATTATACGCTTAATCAAATCTTTAAATTGTTCGCGATTAGCAAACTCTACATCTTCTTCGGCAAAATCTAATTCTAACTCAATTAAAGAAGCAAAATTCAGGAGTTCGTCACGCAAGATTTTTATTTCATTACTAAATCCGCCTCGCATTTGTTGCATTGCCACTTGATGTGAAGCTTCACTATCGCTGGAAATTAAATCGGCAACAGCTTCTGCCTGACTTAAATCCAGCTTTCCATTTAAAAAAGCACGTAAGGTAAACTCACCCGGTTTGGCTATTCTACAACCATTCCGTAGAAACAACTGTATAATTTCCTGCTGAATATACAGACTGCCATGACACGATATTTCGACTATATTTTCGCCAGTATAAGACTGTGGGTCTTTAAAAATAGACACGAGGACCTCGTCTAAAATACGACCATCATCTATAATATGTCCTAAGTGAATGGTATGTGTATTCTGCTCCTGTAACAGTTTACCGCTAACCGATTTAAAAAAGGACTGACATATAGTTATGGCATCGTTACCAGAAATTCTAATAATGGCAATTGCTCCAACTCCAGAAGGTGTTGCCAACGCAATAATATTATCAGAATAGGTCATTATAGTCTAAAATTTTAGCAAAAGTAGGAAATTGAAAAATACCAACATACACTTCATCAATTTAAAAATATGCATTAACTAAATTTCATTTTATAAATATAGAATTACTCTTATATTTACCTAAAATATATGAAAATGAAAAAAACGCTTCTATTATTATCAATTTTTGCTCTAATTTATTCGTGTAATAAACAAGACCCTTTACCACCAAATACTTATGAAATAAGCGGTTCAGCCAAAGGTGTTTATAACGGAATGAGAGTGTATATTAAACTCTTTGACGGGAAAAGAAGAGAAATTATTATAGATACTGCTATTGTAATGAATGAAACATTTTCGTTTTACGGAAAAGTAGCTAATCCTTCTTTACGTATTATTTCTATTAATGGTATAAAAGGAAAATTACCTTTTGTTTTAGAATCCGGGCGAACAACAATTGAAATTGACAAAGACAGTCTTTTTTATTCTAAAGTTAATGGTACTAAAAATAATGAGGACTATAATGTATTCAAAAATGAACTTAAAAAAAGAGAAAAAGATGTCCTTGAGTTAAGGCAACAAATTATTGACGCTAGGACTAATAATCCTGAATTAGTTGCAGAGTTAGTAGTTAAAAATAGAGAAAAGACAGACCAATCTATAGACTATTTACATGATTTCATTAAAACAAAACCTAATTCTGAATTTTCTTTACTGCTCCTAGAAGCGTATCTTAATAATTATAAACAAAACATTGACAAACTAAAGGAAAGTTTTACTTTGCTTAAAAATGTAATTACCAAAACTCCTGCAAATAAATTAATAGGTAAAAAGATTGAAACATTTATTAGTCTAAAAGAAGCTAAGGCTAATTTAGATATAGGTAAAATTGCTCCAAACTTTACGGCACCAACTGCTGATGGTAAGTTCTTATCATTAAACGATATTAAAGGAAAAGCTACAATTATAGATTTTTGGGCATCATGGTGTAAACCATGCCGATTAGAAAACCCAAATGTAGTTAGAGTTTACGAAAAATACCATGATAAAGGTTTGGAAATTATTAGTGTTTCTTTAGATAGAGCGGGTCAAAAAGAAAGATGGTTAAAAGCTATTGAAGACGATAATATGAACTGGCATCACGTTTCTAATTTAAAATTTTGGAATGAGCCTGTTGCCAAGATGTATAGTGTAAGTGCTATTCCTGCTACTTTTATTTTAGATGAAAACGGAAAAATTGTTGCTAAAAAACTTCGTGGTAAAGCTCTGGAAGATCAGATTGCATCCATGCTCGATTAATAAAAAAAAGATATAGGTTCTTTTATATTTTTCCGGTTTTTCGCATTATATATAATAGAATAATAGGCACAGAAAGCAACCCTACCATAAGTAAATTTTCTTGAAACAACCATGGAGCCAATACTAAAGTAATAACATATCCTCCAATGGCACCTCCAAAATGAGCATCGTGACCAATATTATCGGTTTTATTTTTCATACCATAAATTGAATATAAAAGATAACCAATTCCAAATATATAACCTGGAATAGGTATTGGAATAAACATAAAACCAAGACGCATTTCCGGATCCAATAAAATAGCAGAATATAATACTCCCATTACTGCTCCACTAGCTCCTACTGCGCTATAATGATATTCATTTTTATGAAAATAGTAAGAGAGTAAATTTCCAACTAATAAACTACCTATATATAAAATTATAAAATAAAATGGATTTAAATAATAAATAACTACATCAGCAAAAAAGTACAGTGTAAACATATTAAACAACAAATGCTGCATATCTGCATGTAAAAAGCCAGAGCTAATCATACGTACTTGTTCGCCTCTTTTTATAGCGCCAATATTAAACTTATATTTTTCGAAAAAAGAGAAATCTTTAAATCCTTTCATTGAAAAGATAATATTTGCTCCAATAATTATTATTGTAATTAAACTTAAATTGCCCATAAAGTGTAAACCTTAGTATTAAAAAATTCAAATTCCAAATTCCAAAACACAAACTTTATATCAAAAAAACGCAACAAAAAGTAATATGCCTATAATAAATCAATAAC
>JADFSQ010000257.1 GCA_022560715.1 Bacteroidota bacterium | reverse complement strand
AGAGATTAGAACAAAACAAGATATTAGTTATATTCGATATAGAATAAATCGACTCAAGAAAGAATATCCTGAGAAATTCAAAACAAAGGAAACAAAAGAATGAGTCTCTTTAGTTATGATGATTATGCTCATGAGTCAAAGAAAAACAAAGTAGTCTCACCAAGACGAGCTAGTCATGGTGGTATTGCTATATCAAAAAAGGTTCGTCTTCCAACTCAGCATAGATCACCTAATCACAAATGCTCTTTATGTGAAAGAAAGGATGCCAAGAAATACTATCTGACTGGAAAGGAATGCAGATGGCTTTGTCCTGTATGTGTTATTAAAAATAAAAATAGAGATTCAAAAGAAAAAGTTAACTTTCTCAAAGCCAGTCAGTTGGGAGTTAAAAATTGAATGAATCACAACTAAAGGCTCGCAAAACTAGAATAGAGAATATTTTAAAAACGCTTCCAGGCGTAAACATCACTAACGAGTTAAGCACTCAATATTCGGTTAGAGGTGGAAATTTTGACGAAAATTTAGTGTATGTAAACGATATAGAAATATATCGTCCATTTTTAATTCGCTCCGGGCAACAAGAAGGCTTGAGTTTTGTAAATAGTGATTTGGTTCAAAATATTGAATTTTCGGCTGGAGGATTTCAAGCGAAATATGGCGACAAACTATCTTCAGTTCTTGATATAACTTACAGAACTCCTATTAAATTTGGGCTTAGTGCAGATTTAAGTCTTCTCGGAGGAAGTATTTCTGCTGAAGCCGTTTCCAAAGATTCAAAACTAATAGGAATTATTGGCTTGCGTTATCGCGATAACAGCTTACTTGTAAAAGCAAAAGAAACCGAAACTAATTATGACCCTATATTTGCCGATGTTCAAACGTATTTAACCTATAAGTTTTCCGATAAATTTCATTTAAGTTTTTTAGGTACTTATTCAATAAATCAGTACAATTATGAGCCTCAAACCCGACAAACAAATTTTGGTACTCTAACAAATCCGATAGCATTATTAGTGTTTTACGAAGGCCAGGAAAAAGATGAATACCAAACGTATTTTGGTGCTTTTAAAGGCACTTATTTTGCGAGCGATGATTTAACTTTAAAACTAATTGCTTCTACATATAACACGAGAGAACAAGAATATTTCGACATTTTTGCACAATACAGACTCGGAGAAGTTAATAGTGATATTGGAGGTGAGAATTTAGGCGAAGTAGAATTTAGTGAAGGTATCGGTTCGCAACTCAATCACGCCAGAAACGATCTCGATGCACTTATTACTACCGTTGAGCATAAAGGAAATTATACAGTTGAAGATAATATTTTTGAATGGTCTCTTAAATATACTCATGAAGATATTCGAGATCGCATTGTAGAATGGGAAGTTATAGATTCGGCAGGATTCTCTATAAATCCTCCTAATATAGGTGTAATTAACGACCAACCCTACGACCCATTTGAAGGTCCTTTAGTTCCCTTTCAAAATGTAAGAGCTACAAACAGTACACAAATAGACAGGCTGCAAGCCTATGTACAATGGAGCAAGCGATCTACGCTCGGCAATAACGAAGTATTTTATAATGCTGGAGTACGAGTGCATAATTGGACTGTAAATGGCGATGGTATTGAAAGTACTACGCAAACTGTTTTTAGTCCAAGAGCACAGTTTGCTATAAAACCTGATTGGGATAAAGATGTACTGTTTAGAATTAGTGGTGGCTTGTACTACCAACCACCATTTTACAGAGAATTACGAGATTCTTTAGGAGTCGTACAGCCAAAGGTAAAAGCCCAAAAATCGTTTCATATAGTTTTAGGAAATGAATACAGTTTAACCATGTGGAACAGACCTTTTAAATTTGTTGCCGAAGCCTATTATAAAAAACTAACAGATGTCAATCCTTATACCATTGAAAATGTTCGTATTCGTTATCGTGCCCGAAACAATGCCGAAGCTTATGCGTATGGTTTAGATTTACGACTTAATGGTGAGTTTGTACCAGGAACAGAATCGTGGTTTAGTTTTGGATATTTAAAAACAGAAGAAAATATTGATAATCGGGGATACATTTCAAGACCAACAGACCAACGTTTAAAATTTGGAATTCTGTTTCAGGATTACGTGCCAAATATTCCAGCCTTAAAAATGTATTTAAACTTGGTCTATAATACAGGAGTACCAGGAGGTTCACCAAGTTATGCCGATCCTTATGAGTTTCAAAATCGATTAAGAGATTATAAACGTGTAGATTTAGGAATTTCTTATGTATTGGTTGATGCAAAGAAAACTTATAACAGCGGATGGAAACGTAAATTTAAAGAACTTTCGTTTGGTTTCGAAATCTTTAACATGTTCGATGTGCAAAACTCAATTACCAATATTTGGGTAAGAGATGTGTACTCCAAACGTCAATATGCCATTCCAAACTTCTTAACACCAAGGGTGTTTAATGTGCGAGTTGGAATGCGGTTTTAAACATGTTTTTTTATTATGGTTTTCAGAAAAGCAACTAAAAAAGACTTACCATTTATTGTGCAACTCATTGCTGATGATAAACTTGGTGTACAACGTGAAGATTATCAGAAACCTCTTCCTGATTCATATCTTAAAGCTTTCGATAACATTAGTAATGACCCAAATCAAGAATTAATTGTTGTAGAAAATGATAATACAGAAATTATCGGAACACTCCAACTTACTTTTATTCAGTATCTAACATATCAAGGAGGTATCAGAGCGCAAATTGAAGCAGTAAGGATACACAAAAATTTTAGAGGAAAAGGTTTAGGAAAACAACTGTTTACTTGGGCAATTAATAGAGCTAAACAACGTAAAGCTCATGTTTTACAACTTACTACTGATAAAAAACGACCTAAGGCTTTAGCCTTTTATAAAAGTTTAGGTTTTATAGATTCTCATGAAGGGATGAAATTTCATTTTTAAGGCTAAGAATTTTAAAAGATAATTCTTACAAAATAAATCACTAACTTTCCTTACAATTTCTACCAAATACTACTCAATTTATTTTACTTATAAAAGTAAGTTTATGATAAAGTTTTTCAGGAAAATAAGACTAAACATGATTAATGAAAACAAAGTAAGCAAATACATGCTTTACGCCATTGGCGAAATTGTATACTGTTCCGTTAGGAACAAAATATTGGTGGAATTATTAATAGTTACAAAATATCGTGCCTTTAGGTACGACATATAAAATTATGGCAAACACCTACACACAAATACATATCCAAACCGTTTTTGCAGTTCAAAATAGAGGTAGCCTTATTAAAGCAGAATGGAAAAATGACCTCTACAAATACATTACAGGAATTATACAAAATCACAATCATAAATTGTTACAAATTAATGGAATGCCAGATCATATCCATATTTTATTTGGTATGAGACCTACGCAATCTTTATCAGATTTAATGAAACAAGTAAAACAAGATTCATCTAAATGGATAAACAATAAAGGATTTGTGATTGGTAAATTTTCTTGGCAAGCTGGTTATGGTGCTTTTTCGTATTCAAAAAATCAATTGCCCAATGTAATTAACTATATTAAAAATCAGGAAGAACATCATAAAACAAAAACATTTATAGATGAATATTTAGAATTGCTAAACGAATTTAATATTGATTATGATGACCGATACATTTTAAAACCAATAGAATAATTTATCTTGTACCTGCCTACCTCAGGCAGGCCTAAAGGCACAAATAAACAATTTAGAATAACAAAAGCTACCAAGATAAAATCCCTAAAGGGATTCAAATAAATAATAACTACCTCGACGCAAGCATACCTTTAGATTAGCAAATAGAAATAATCACTTAAATAAAAATGATGATAATGATGTTGAAATTTCTTTTTTTGCTTCTTTTTTTCTTTGTTAATAAGTGGTATTTTGTTAATAAAAAAGAACGGGGTG
>JADFSQ010000256.1 GCA_022560715.1 Bacteroidota bacterium | reverse complement strand
TAAATTTAGATGAGTAAAAAGGAGCGAATAAAAGTATGGTTGTTACTCCAATTATTAGATAAAAATAATTAAATTTAGTATTGAGACCTCACAGGTTTTAAAAACCTGTGAGGTCTTTTTATTTTTAACAAACCATTTATAAAACAAAGGTAAAAACATGAGCGGAATTAGCTTAACCGAAACCGAACAAGCAAAAACAACAGCGGCAAATTTCCATTTACCTGAATGTAATAAATACAAACTCCATATTAAAAAGAAAATCATAACAGCTTCAAAATGGAGATTTCCTGTTAGCTCTATTATTATAAATGGATTGAGAATGTACCAAAAGATATTATGTACAGGAATGTTGAGTTTCTCTAATAGTTTTTTTCCAAAATAAAGCGTACCAAAATCGGCTGCTATAATAATTAATCTTAAACCAATTACAGAACTTAAAATACTATTTCCAGAAAATAAATTAGAAATAACAAAACAGAGCTGATTTATTGGAGGATAGTTGGTGAAATGAATTGCATTTAAGTATTCCATGCCATTATATAATTCTTGGGCTTGAGAAATGGGAAATTCGCCAATGCTTATAAACGATTCTGGTGTATAGAGATATGGATTAAACCCTTCAAGAATCATACGCCCATCCCAAATAAAGCGGTAAAAATCTTGTGACAGATTTGGGATTGCTAAAATAAAAATAGCTCTAAAACCAAAAGCTATCCAAGTAAGGAATTTAATGTTATGTTTTGAAATTTGAATAAGTTTATAAAACAAAAAGAACAACGCAACATATAGCATAATTAGTTTTGTATAATCAGTACGTTCTAAATCGTAGGCAAAAGAAAAATAGAATAACACACTTGATAAAACAAGTAATAAGGGAATTTTATAAAGCTTAAAAAACGATGTGTTTATTACCATAAACCAAAGATACTATTATTTGTCTGTAGCTTTTATAAAGTATTTGCTTACTTGATTTAGTGGCTGAAAATAACTAATTTCGTTTTTGGATCAGATAAAAAAAATGAAATCATTTTATAAAAACATCAACACATTTTCAATTCAAAACAAATCTCGATTAAATTCACGATATTTGTTTTAAATTAAAATCTGAATAGAATAAATGGAAATTAAAACTGACATAATACTTGGAGATAGTAAGAAAGTTCTAAAAAAATTACTTGACAATTCTGTCGATTTTGTTTTCACTTCACCACCTTATGCTGATCAGCGAAAAAGCACTTATGGCGGTATTCATCCGGATAAATACGTTGAATGGTTTTTACCAATTTCCGAAGAACTTTTAAGAGTATTAAAACCTACTGGAACATTTGTTCTTAATATCAAAGAAAAAGTTATAAAAGGAGAAAGAAGTACTTATGTAATGGAATTAATCATTGCGATGAGAAAACAAGGTTGGCTGTGGACAGAAGAATTTATATGGCATAAAAAAAATGCTTTCCCTGGAAAATGGCCAAACAGATTTAGAGATTCTTGGGAAAGACTTCTTCAATTTAATAAGGATAAAAAGTTTAATATGTACCAAGAGGAAGTTATGGTTCCTATGGGTAATTGGGCAAAAACTAGACTTAAAAATTTAAGCGAAACCGACAAAACAAGAGATGAATCAAAAGTAGGAAGTGGCTTTGGAAAAAACATTTCTAATTGGCTTGATAGAGATATGGCTTATCCAACCAACGTTTTACATTTAGCTACTGAATGCAATAATAAAAATCATAGTGCTGCATTTCCAGAGGCACTACCTAAATGGTTCATAAAACTATTTACTAAACAAGGGGATATTGTACTCGACCCATTTATGGGATCTGGAACAACCAATTTTGTAGCTAAACGAATGAATAGAAACTCAATCGGAATTGAGATTCTTCCAGAGTACTACAATAGTGTAAAAGAACAGTTAGAGCCAATAAAATTAGTATTATTAGAACCTGAACAACAATATGAATCAACTGAACTTATCGGAAGTAACGGAGTACGTTGAAACTAACATCGGTACTTTCCACAAAAAACGAATTGAAAGGCTTGATAAGCTAAAATTAAAAATCGTTTTAAAAAAGAAAAATCCTTATCTATTTAAAGCAAAACATATTTTAACTGCGAGTGAAATAGTTCAGAGTATTGTTGATGCTTTTATATCCTCAAATGAAGAAACAATTTTTGGGGATTGGTTAGAAGGACTTGCAATTTTTATAAATCAAAAAGTTTATGGTGGTTGGAAATCTGGAATACCAAACATAGACTTGGAATTCGACAAAAATAAAGTAAGATACATTATAAATATAAAGTCTGGTCCGAATTGGGGAAATAGCAGTCAAATCTCTAAAATGAAATCGGACTTTTTAACAGCAAAACGAACTTTAAGGACCAGTAATTCTAAATTAATGGTAGTTTCTATTAACGGTTGCTGTTATGGAATTGACAATAATCCAGACAAAGGAGATTATTTCAAATATTGTGGTCAAGAATTTTGGGAGTTTATTTCTGGAAATAATAATTTATACATAGATATAATTGAACCATTAGGTCACAAATCAAAAGAGAGAAATGACGAGTTTATAAAATCTTACTCAAAAATGTTGAATCAATTCACGAGAGATTTTATTAATGATTTTTGTAAACTCAATGGTGATATTGATTGGGAAAAACTTGTGATATTGAATTCTGGAAAGAAAAACTAAAAACTTCAATAAAAAGTTTAAACTTTAGCGCTTACCGATTTAAAAAACACATAACCAAAACCTAAAAACAACATGAGGTGAAAAGGGAATAGCCCAAAATCGCCTCCTTGGTCTCCAACAATAAAAGCACTATACATTCCAAAAGCAAAGTAGAGCATAAGTAAGCCTTCAAAAACAACATTTACAGATATGTTTTTCTTTAGGTACTTATTGCCTTTCCAAGTATCTTTTATGCTGTTTATATTAAATTTTGGAGTACGTATAAAATCACTGCGTTTTCCAACATACCCTTCTATAACTGCAATTGAATTTTGTAGTGAAAACCCCATAGCTATTGAGAAAAATGTAAAAAACATACCAATATATTGGACAAAGCTTTTAATACTACTCCCATAAGTTTTTTTGTACATAAACCAATAGCAAATAAAGAAAATAATAGTACTAATAACGAAAAAACTCATGACATAAAAGTACATTTTGAGATGTCCATATTCATTTTTTATATACAACATTGGAATGCTTAAAACAGCAACGGTGAAAATGCTCAAGAACATGGTGCTATTCAATAAATGCAGTAAACCGTGAATTTTTGTTTTGGCAGAGATATTTTTATTTTTTAGAACCTTCCACATCATTTTTCTAAAATTCTCGGCACCTCCTTTATTCCATCTAAACTGTTGCGTACGTGTGGCACTGATTACAACTGGAAGTTCGGCAGGAGTTTCTACATCTTCAAGATACTTGAATTTCCAATTTTTGAGTTGTGCTCTGTAACTTAAATCAAGATCTTCGGTAAGTGTGTCGCCTTGCCAATTTCCAGCATCGAGTATACATTCTTTTCGCCAAACACCAGCAGTACCATTAAAATTAATAAAGTGACCTTTACTGTTTCTGCCTACCTGTTCTAAAGTAAAATGTGCATCGAGAGCAAAGGCTTGAACTTTGGTGAGTAAGGAATAATTACGGTTAATATGTCCCCAACGGGTTTGTACCACACCTATTTCTTTATCTTTAAAATATGGTATAGTAAGGTGTAACCAATCTTTTTGTGGTAGAAAATCGGCATCAAAAATGGCAATAAATTCACCTTTGGCAATCTTTAAGCCTTCTTTTAAAGCTCCAGCTTTAAAATTTTTTCGATTTTCTCTTAATACATGCTGAATATCTAAACCTGTACGTTGTAGTTTGGCAATGTGTTTTTTTGTATTCTCGAAGGATTCGTCTGTAGAATCATCCAAAACCTG
>JADFSQ010000255.1 GCA_022560715.1 Bacteroidota bacterium | reverse complement strand
CATTATTTTTAAGCGATATAAAAACTGTACAAGCCTTTGGGTTTGAATTTAAAAGTACTGCCTTAATTACATTTGTTACTGCATTTACATTTTTAGTAGTTGTTTTTACATCGCCTTTACTTTCTGGAATTGCAGATTATGTCGGTAACAAAAAAGCATTCATGAGGTTTTTCTGTTACGTTGGCGGTATTGGTTGTATAGGCTTATATTGGTTTAGTTTAGACCATATCTATATAAGTTTACTTTTTTATTTTATGGGTTTAATTGGATATTGGGGAAGTTTGGTATTTTATAATTCGTATTTACCAGATATTGCTTTTACTGAACAACAGGATAGGATTAGTGCTAAAGGGTTTTCAATGGGTTATATAGGAAGCGTTTTATTGTTAGTCGTAAATTTAGTAATGGTAATGAGTCAGGAAGATGGAGAGGCTAAACTACAAATGATGCGTTATTCTTTTGTAATGGTTGGAGTTTGGTGGATTGTGTTTAGTCATTATTCATTTTATTATTTACCTAAAGGCGTTTCTTCGGGACATAAAGTCACTAAAGATGTTGTTTTAAACGGATTTAGAGAATTAAAATTAGTCTGGAAACAAATGCAAAACAATTTAAGGCTAAAACTATATTTAAGAGCATTTTTCGTGTATAGTATGGCAGTACAAACCATTATGTTGGTGGCTGTTTATTTTGGTGAAGAAGAAATTGATTGGGGAAGCGATAGTAATAAAACCTTGGGTTTAATAGGAAGTATATTAATTATTCAAGTTATCGCCATTTTAGGAGCAGTATTAACATCGAGAGCATCAGCAAAATTTGGAAATATTAAAACATTAATAGTTATTAATTTTATCTGGATGCTTTTATGCTTTTATGGTTATTTTGTCGAAACTCCTATGCAATTTTACACTATTGCTTTTTTTGTTGGTTTGGTTATGGGAGGAATACAGGCTCTATCGCGTTCTACATATTCAAAATTTTTACCAGAAACTGAAGATACAACATCATATTTTAGTTTTTTTGATGTTGCCGAAAAAATAGGAATCGTAATTGGTATGGTAATTTTTGCTACAATAGACCAAGTAACAGGCAGTATGCGAAATGCGTTTTTGTTTTTGTTTGTTTTCTTTTTATTAGGAATCGTTTTATTGTTTAGAGTTCCTAAAAAAGCTTCAGCTAATTAAGGTAAAATGAATATAAAAGAAGCAGAATTCTAAGTTGAAAACCAAAGAAATCTGCTTTTTTTAATTTATGTAGATTGGTTAATTACTAATACTTCCAGAACCCGAAACTTTAGTATCTTCTTTACTCGGATTTCCTCTGTATTCAATATCTCCAGAACCTGCAACTCTTGCTTTTAAACTTTTATTGCATACTACTTGTATATCTCCGGAACCTGCAACCGAAACTACAGTATGGTTAGATTGTAAACCAAAAGCATGAATATCGCCAGAACCTGCTAGTTTCACTGTTAAGTTGTTTGTGTTCCCTTTTAAGGTAATATCTCCTGAACCTGCTAAACTTCCTTCGATAGAAGATGCTTCTATATTTAAAATTACATCTCCAGAACCTGCTAATGACACATCAAAATTAGTTGAAGTAATAACATCTTCATTCCATAAATCTCCCGAACCTGCTAACGAAACGCTGGAAATATCCTTAAACGGAATGGTGATTTTTATTGTTTTGCCCCAACTTGGTCTTAAGTTGATACCTTTCTCAACTTTTACAATTAGGTTATTCCCTTTAACTTCGGTAATAATATGTTTGAGCAAATTTTCTTCACCTTCAAGTTTAATATTGCCTTCTGTACCTGCTACTAAAATGTAGTCCATAGAACCAGCACATTTTATGCCGTCATAATCACCTGTTGTTCTTGTTATGGTAGTCATGCTACCATTTCCTTTTACTTTTTCATTTCCCCACCACCATTGTGCTTGTGTTAAAGTAGTAAGCATTAAAGCTGCTAATAATAAGATTGATTTGTTCATAATTGTTGTTTTTTGATTGTTATTAATTTTTTTTAAAGGTTACGCTTCCGTATTCCGACTTTATTTTTATTGTGTTTCCCGAATTATTATTTCCATAATAACCAGCATAATATTTCTCTCTAGATTTGATAATTTGTTTGGTAAATTCTAAATCTTCTTTTCCTCTTAATGAAGCATATTCTAAATCGATTTCAAAATTAAAACTGTAGTTAGCAGAATAACCAATAGTAATTTTCATGTAGTCTGAATTAATGGTTACATCTCCTGCATTGTCAGTCATGTTATCAATTTTTAGAGAACCATAGTCTGCCTCAATGCTTACATTTTTATAAACATCACCAATACGAACTGTTAAATAATCTCCATTTCCATTAACATTATTCACTTTTTCAATTGTTATTGAACCATAGTCACAATTATAAGAAACATCTTCGGCTATTTCGACTTTAGATTTGGAATAGTCTGCTACAATTTTTAAATCATTAGTTTTTCCAACAGTAAACTCACTATAATCTGCGTTTATTCTTCCGCTTTTTATATATTCAAAATAACTGTTGTTGGTATAATCAAAACTTATCAAGTTATTATCTGCCATTAACTCTTTGGTAGTTATTTTACCATAATCGCAACTGATTTTTGCATGTCCTTCCAATTTATCGAGGTTTATGTTTCCGTAATCATTACTTATGTCAACATTATTGGTAATAGGTATTTTAACGATGTAATTAATTTTCATATTTACATTATTGTTGCCCCAATTCCAATTCCACCAAGATCTACTTTTATTAAATCTTGTTTTGGCTGATACTAAATTTGAAGACCCGGAAAAATCGATATAAATTTCGTCTAATTTTTTTTGTGCTTTTTCTTCGTTATTACTATTTGTTGTAATGGTAACTTCAATTTCTATACGATTTTCATTCCATGTTATGATATCAATATTGCCATAACTGTTATCTACTTTAAAAGTAGCATCAGGATTTACAGTAAACACTTTGTTGATGGTTTTTTCTTTGGTATATCTTCCTTTCCAGTTTTTCCCGTTACTGGCAATCATTAAAGTAGGAATAAGTAAAAAAGCAACAAGTGCTTTATATAGTAGTACTGTTTTCATCTTGTTTAATATTTTGTTGTTTTAAATTATCTATTTGTTCAACTACATTTTGCAGTAGGTATATTCTCTTTTGAAAATTGCTAATCATGGCATAAATAACACGTTTATCGTCACCACTTTCGCTTAAGTCTATCTTTAATTGGGCATAGTTTTCTTCAAGTATTTTAATTTGAAATAATGCGTCAACAATTAAATCTTGAAACTCTGGAGTTTCCTCACTATTTAATTTTTCAAGTTCGCTTATAATAGCATTGGTAAAAAAATCTTGTGTTTTTGCCATTTCAGGAGAAATGCTGGCAAGCTCTTTTGAATTATTGTTTTGTTGAATTCCCGCAAATATTGAAATTAATAATACTATTGATGCGGCAACACCAAGTAAAGGTCTCCAAAGCTTCTTAACAGGTTTTGGTACATCTATAATTGTTTCTTTTTTATTATTTAATTTGTCTAAAAAACGTTGTTGATGACCTAATTTTGGTTCTTCAATATTAAAATCCTCTTTTAGGTTTTCAAACAAATTATTTAAAGTATTTTTAGTCATAATCAAAATTTTAATATTCAGCTATAAGCTGTAATTTATGTCTTAAACTCTCTTTTGCACGAGAAATTGTAGTCCTGCAATTAGCATACGAAATATTCATAATTTCGCTAATTTCTTCGTAGTCGTAGCCCTCAATAAGTTGTAGAGTCAGCGAAATTCTATAATTTTCTTTTAAAGATTTCATAGTTTCTAATACTTGTCTTGCTTTTAAGTTTGTAAATTCATAATCGCTGGTTACACCATCATTATTTTCAACCTTATACAGTACATCATCTAAATTAACTTCTTCGTATTTACTAT
>JADFSQ010000254.1 GCA_022560715.1 Bacteroidota bacterium | reverse complement strand
CGTACATTGCTTCGATATATTCGCTGTTCCATCCATTTACTGAGTGTTGTGCAGGTTGGATCGCCATGAATTTGCTCAATAAGGTTTACAGGTCCAAAAATAGTGTGAGAGTGTAGAAACCGCGCTACATAATAGCCCACAAAATAAATGGATTATCGGCCTCCACCACAAACCAACAAAGTTGCAGAACTCAGTGCATCGACCGTCCCCAAGGCCAGCTTTGCTACGAAACTTCTAACCATTGCTTTAACTAACGCTTTTTCCCCCAGGCACTCCAAAAACACCTACAAAAGAGCTATAGGATCGACATCAACCACCAAACCTGCTCCCGCATGGAGCAAGCCTTGGTTGCGCCCTGCTACCAATAGCTCCTGGAGCAAAATAGGTGAATCAGCTAGCAATTCGATCTGCTGCCGGTGCTTGCCTGCAATCCGTGAAATCGGACAAGGTGCCGGCCCTCGCAAACGAACAGCTTCACTAGCGATTTGTCTTAACCTTGAAGCAATTCGCTTTGCATCCAAAACGCACTGAGGATAATTCACATCCCGCACCACAAGTCTTGCCATCCGCGTAATTGGTGGCAGCTTACATCGCTCCCTCTCAGCAAGCTCCAGCTTGGCAAATGTTTCATAATCATGCGCAGCCGCCAATTTAATCGCAGCAGCGTCCGGCTGAAATGTCTGAACAATAACTAAACTTGGTCCATCACCACGACCACAGCGCCCAGCAACTTGACTCACCAATTGATGTGTTCGTTCCGCAGCCCGAAAGTCTGGCAAATTAAGCGCGGTATCCGCATTAATAACACCAACAAGTTGAATAATCTTTTGTTCATTCGGTCAAAATTAACATTTTAACATTTAGTAAGAAGTGCATTTAACCTTACCTTAACACAAATGTTAAAATTTGGGATTCATGTTAGTTTTTCAAGTATTTTTTGATGAATATTTTTCACCTGTTTAGCCGTTTGAGACAACTCTTTATTCTCAATTACAAAATGAGATAATTTTACTTTTTTGGCATCGTTCCATTGGTTATTCATAATAGCTCTTACACTTTGTTTGGTTGCGTTATCTCGCTGTATTATTCTTTGAATCCTAACTGTTTCAGGAGCTGTTACAGTAATTATATAATCGCATTCTTTATAACCACCATTTTCAAATAAAATAGCTGCTTCATAAATAACATAAAGTGACCTTTGAATCTTAATCCATTTTTTAAAATGCGTTTTAACTTTTGGATGAACAACAGCATTCATCTCCACTAACAAATCTTTATCATTAAATATCTTATCGGCAAGAAACGCTTTGTTTATTTTACCATCGCTATAAGCATTCGTTCCAAAAAGTTGAATGAGTTCTCTTTTAATAACTTTAGAGCTATTCATCAATTTCTTTGCTTCCACATCTGCAATATAAATTGGTATGCCAAGCTCAACAAACATATTGGCAACTGTAGTTTTACCACTTCCTATTCCTCCTGTTAAACCTACTATAATCATTGCAATAAAATAAATTCTATACGTTTTTCATTCAGCCTTACATTCTTTACCTTATCTGGTTGTTGTACAATCTTTGGAATGAGATAAGTATCGTGAGCATTTATAGTGTTATAATCAACCTCAACAATAAAACTACTTGTTGATATTGTTTTAAAATTGCTTAAACTAGTATAATATACTACTGAAACTTCTTTCGGATAATATTTTAATTTTATTCCATCTGGAATATTAATTATATTGATAGGCACATTGATCGTGCCTTCTGTAAATCGCTCTACTTCAGCACTTATTTGTACTTGGCTATGAGAAAATTTTAAATCTTCGGAAGAATTAGGTAGATTTAATTCAACCGAAATTAATACATCAGTATTTACATCTTCAATTTTTAATCGCTTTGTGTAAATTTTTGAAATCGAATCTGTTAGCACTTTAGGGCCAATAACTTTAATTGAATCTGGCTTAATAACATAATCATTTATTAGATCGAATCCAACAGAAAAAGTGATGTCAACATCTAAAATAACAGGTATTTTTTTAACATTATTAACATCGTACCTAAATGCAATTGTATCTGGGCTAATACTAACAATTTTTACATTTGGTTCGAATTGAGAAACTACAGTTGAAAATTCTTTTTTTTCTGTCCAAAAATAATGTGTGTTATTCTTTTCTAATTTTTGAAAATCAACGACTATTGAAGGTCTTGCCAAATAGTACTTTATTAATTTAAAACCATAAGTAGTAAGTGTAATATTTAACAAATGTGATGAATCATTTACAATGAGCTTGTCTTCAGGAATATTTACTTTTTCTATATTAAAAACTACGGTTTGTGTATAATCTTTAGATAGTTTTGTCAATACTGAAAACAACAAAGCCAACACCAGAAAAAGAACAAAAACATTTACTTTTTTGCTACTGAAAAATAACGTTATTTTAGTTTTAAATGTCATTTTGGTTTACTCTGAAAAATAAATTAGGAAACAATTGTTCTGCACTTTTTTTTGACAATTTCAACATTAAAGTAGATTTTAAAAATCCGTAACCATAACCAAAAAACTGTATTATAATTGCAATAATTGCCAAAAAAGGCACTATTATATTTTTTGTGCTTAAAAGTGCAACAATAAAACTTAGTACTAAATATATGCCAAAACTCTTTAACGGTAATTCTATTCCTGAAAAAAATAAAACAAAAGAAGCCAATAAACTCAAGGAAAATAAAGTCGGAAACCAATAGGTAAGTTTTTTTGTTTCTGGATGCCATGTATTTAATATTGGTCTTGCTAATCCAAACTTATAAACTTGCTTGAAAAATTTTGTCCATGAGATTCTTCGTTTATGATACACAAAAGCTTCTGGTATGAGTTTGGTTTTAAAATTTAACTTACGAAGTCTTATCGATAAATCCGGGTCTTCTCCAGGATGAATTCTACCAAATCCGCCAGTTGCTTTAAACGCAACTTTAGAAATTCCCATATTAAAACTCCTTGGCTGAAACTTAGTAACACTAGCTTTTCTTCCTCTAATTCCGCCTGTTGTAATAAAAGATGTCATTGTAAAATTAATGGCTTTTTGCAAATTAGTAAACGAACTATGTGCTGCATCTGGACCACCAAAACAATCTACAAAATTTTCGTTTAGGCTTTTAATAACTTCATTTAGATAGTTTTTTGGTAAGATACAATCGGAATCTAAAATAATAAAATAATTCCCTTTGGCGAGTTTCATTCCGTAATTTCTAGAGTCTCCAGGACCAGAATTTTCTTTGAAATAATATGAGATATTCAATTCATTTCTAAAATCTCCTATTATAGTTTTTGAAGATATAGTAGAACCATCTTCAATAATAACAATTTCAAAACCTTTTTCTCCTTCAAAATTAATAAAACTTTCCAGAAGTTCTTTAACCTCTTCAGGTCTATTATAAACAGGAATAATAAAAGAAAGTTCTACCGAGGGCTATACATTACCCTATCTATTTCCTAACCCTGGAGAATACACTTTAAGAGCAGTAATCAATGAAGATAGAACCATGTTAGAATCCAATTACGAGAATAATGAACGCACATTAACTTTTACAGTACAAGATTTCAATATTAATCAATTGATTCAAGAGAATCGGGATTTGCAAAGAAAAATCATTAAATTAGAGGGAACAGATCAGATTTCACAAGAAAAACTTATTGTTTGCCAACAAGATGTTTTGGGTAAAAGCAACGAAGTTAATGCTTGTCAATCAAATCTGAATATTTGTAATACTAATAATGCTACAAAAATTGCTAATTGGATGATAGCTATTGATGCTAATAAAAACATTCAAATTGATGCTATAAAATCTAGTTTACAGACTTGTGAAACTAGGGAAGTTAACACTCTATTTTTCCACGAACAAGAAATTAATGCTGTTACTAATGAAAAAGGTCAATGGGAAATATTGGTTATTATG
>JADFSQ010000253.1 GCA_022560715.1 Bacteroidota bacterium | reverse complement strand
TAATACAAGAGGGAAGTGTTGAAAGTTTAAAATGGGAAACATTTGGTTTATTTATTTTAGGTGGTTTAGCAACATTATTTGTACTACCATTAATTTATGCTTATGAAAAGATATTCGGATTAGTATCAGACGTTTCCTTATTAGAACTTACAGATACTAATACAAAGCTTTTAAAGGAATTATCAAATAAGGCACCAGGAACATTTCATCATTCATTAAATGTAGCAAATTTGGCGGAAGCATCGGCAAACGAAATTGGAGCAAATGCTATGTTGGTAAGAGTTGGCGCTTTGTATCATGATATCGGGAAAATGAAAAACCCTACTTATTTTGTTGAAAACCAGTCTACAGGAATTAATCCACATGACGAATTATCATCTAAAGAAAGTGCAGCAACAATTATTAGCCATGTTATTGATGGTATAGAAATAGCAAAGAAATACAATTTACCTGATCGAGTTATTGATTTTATCAGAACGCATCATGGAACAAGTTTGGTGTATTATTTTTATAATCAGGAAAAAAATCTGGAAACTGGAGCCGACATTGAAGATTTCAAGTATCCTGGACCAAAACCGTTTAGTAAAGAAACAGCAATATTAATGATGTGTGATAGTGTAGAAGCTGCTTCAAAAAGTTTAAAAGAACCAACGTCTACAAAAATTGACGATTTTGTAGAAAACATAATAAGCAAACAAATAGAAAGCGATCAGTTTTTAAACGCTAATATTACGTTTAAGGAAATACAATCGATTAAGAAGGTTTTAAAACATAAGTTAGCCAATATCTATCACTTACGAATAGAATATCCAGAATAATAATATTCCTTTAAAAAACTAAAAAAATAGTTTGCGTTCTTTAAGATGAAAAGTTACATTTGCATCCGCATTTGAAATATAAATGTGACGTTCTTAAAATAGCATATAGGAGAGGTGCCTGAGTGGCCGAAAGGACTTGTTTGCTAAACAAGCGTACCCTAACCGGGTACCCGGGGTTCGAATCCCCGTCTCTCCGCTTTTTTTGATACCATCGGGGTGTACCACGCCTAATGCGTGACAGGACGTAGCTGGTTTATCACGCATGGCGTGATTATCGCGCCTGCTTTGGGAGCAGGAGGTCGTCACGCTCAAAGCGTGACCACCCAAACAATAAATATGGATTATACTGTTTACATATTGTATAGTCAAACACGTTCAAGATATTATGTAGGTCAAACTTCAAGTATCATAAATAGATTAAAAAAACACAATCAAGGAAATGTCGAATCAACAAAATATGGTTTTCCTTGGAAATTAGTTTTGCAGATAGAAGTTAAAACTCGATTTGAAGCTATTGTTTTAGAAAACAAAATAAAAAAGCGAGGAGCAAAACGATATTTAGATGACCATTTCGGGGTGTAGCGTAGCCCGGTTATCGCGCCTGCTTTGGGAGCAGGAGGTCGCAGGTTCGAATCCTGCCACCCCGACGAAGTAATGAGGTCGTCACGCCAGAAAGCGTGATTACTCCAACGAAGTAAAGCATATTGGGATTATCGAACAAAGTGAGATAATTCTAATATATTTCAGGATTTAATAACAATCCTTGAATGGTGGCATAGCTCAGCTGGATAGAGCACCTGCCTTCTAAGCAGGCGGTCCTAGGTTCGAATCCTAGTGCCATCACTAAAAACCTTTTCAGAAATGTTAAGGTTTTTTAGTTTTTATTCACTTTAGAAGTTATTATCACAACTCTTTCGTTATTAATATCTGTTGTAAAAAAAAGATAATAATCTCCACCATCTTTAATGGAAAATTTTTTACGTATTTGCTGAACAGTTTCAGAGAAATTTCGTGTCGTGATATTTGCTTTTGTAATATTTGCATTTTTAAGTGCTTTATTGTTAAAAGGAATCACTTTCTCAATTTTAAAACTTCTGCCAGGAAAATCTATAAGTATGTTATTTGTATATAAATGTGAATGTTTATGAAGCTTATATAAACTAAATTGTTTTGAAACAGTATTAAATCCACCTGCTTTTAAAATTGCTGAATTAGGTTCGTATAAATAGGTTTGTGGCAAACTGTATTTTACTTCTGCTTTAGTTTCGTCTTCTAATTTAAAATTGAAATACTCTTTATTTTCTTTTTTAATATTTACTGTTTTTACCGAAATTCTATCATTAAAATCCTTTTCTAAAATCCAAAGCAATTCTTTTACATCATTATTTACTGCAACAATATGTATGGTCTTTACACATTTTAATTCTTTAATTCCTATAGAAACATCAAGTAAAGGAGATGTTTTTATAAGTATATTGCTTGTGTTTTTGAAGAGCGATTCTAAATATTCAGGAATATTTGGCAAACAATCTTTTAAAAAAAAGACTTTTCCTTTGGTGTTATGTCTGCGAGAAGGATCAGCATAAATCCAATCAAAACTTTTTGGTGTTGTACTTAAATATTTAATTCCATCAATGTTATGAGTCGAAATATTATTAGTATTTAGCTGTGTATAGTTGTGATTGACAATTTTTGACAATTCCTCATTGACTTCGCAATGTATAACGTTTTTAAAATACTTTGCGAAATAATAACTGTCAACACCAAAACCTCCTGTAATGTCAATTATAGATTTTCCAGAAATTAATTGTGACTTATGGTGTGCTGTAATTTCTGAAGATGTTTGTTCAATGTTAAGCTTATTTGGGTAGTAAATTTTTTCTGTACTGAACCAGTTTGATAATTTAATTTCACACTTTTTTTTAGCTTCAATTTGTTCGATAATTTCACGAGTTGTAACACCATCTAATGAAATTCCTTTTAGTAACAGAGAAGCAATGTCAGAATTTAAATTATTATTTATAAACTCTTGAACTACAGTATTTAAAATTTCTTTATTCAAACTAAAACTATAAGTCTTTGGTAAGTTGTTTTACAATTTTATTTTCGGATAAAAACTCTTTCAGTATCACTTTTAAAGCAGTATAAGTTGGTATGGCTACAATCATGCCTATAACGCCAAACAATAAACCTGCAATAACAATGACTAAAAAGATTTCTAAAGGGTGGGATTTTACACTTTTAGAAAAAATAAAGGTTGGCTAAAGAAGTTATCTACCAGTTGCCCAAAAACAAAACCAATCATTACATAAATAGTTTTCGGTAAAATAACATCACTGAAACTTGCTCCAAGATTACTTGACATCGTGAGAATTAACATCAAAAAACCACCAATTAATGGACCAACATAAGGAATCAGGTTGAGTAGTGCACATAAAAATGCTATTACTATTGCGTTTTTAATTCCGAAGATTAACAACACAGCTGTATAAATAATAAATAATATTAAGATTTGTAAAATCAAACCAATAAAATAGCGAGATAATAAATCTTTAATTTTTTCAAACGACTTTATAGACCTTGTTTCTTTATTATCTGGAACAAAAACTAATATGCCTTGTTGTAAAAGATGGCTGTCTTTAAGCAAAAAGAAGGCAATAAACAATACTGAAAATATCCCAATACTAAAACTTCCAAAACCACTTACAACCGAATTTAAAAAAACCGGAATAATAGAAAAATCTCTTTTATTTAACAACATAGAATCTTCTATGGATTGTGCGATATCAATATTGTTTATTGCAAAATATTCGGATATTTGATAGTATAAATTTTCAATATTACCTTGTAATTGGTCAATATTTAGAAGGGATAAATTTCGTCCTTGTTCTACTATTAGAGGAATAAACATAAGTACCAACTCAATAAAAAGACCAATTAAAATAAGCATTGTTACTACAACAGCTATTATGTTTTTAAACTTTAGTTTCGTTTTAAAAAAACGAACAATTGGTCGTCCAATCAAGGAAAGTACAGCAGCTATTGCAATATAAACAAGAACTGATTGAATTTTGTAAAGAAAGAATAGTAGTAAAAAAATACCAACAATAATCGCAAGTGCTTTTAAAATCCCTTTGGTTATAATGTTTGAATTGTTCATGAAGTAAATATACATATTGAAGTTGAAAGCGCGAAG
>JADFSQ010000252.1 GCA_022560715.1 Bacteroidota bacterium | reverse complement strand
AATCGTCGGAAGTCTGGCATTGATAATATTCAAAAGACTTGTGTGCTATGTGAAACGACATTCATATCCAGTAAGCACAATAAAGCAAAGTGCTGTAGCAGGAGGTGTTCAGGACGTTTACGTTTTAACTGTTGATGATGCTCAACTTTATGCTGTAGCATCTCGAACACAAGAAAAAGCTGACACTTTTGCTACTAAATATAATGCAACCAAATCCTATGGTAGCTATAAATCATTAGTAAACGACACTCATATAGATGCTATCTATATTGCTACGCCACACAGTCATCACAAAGAAAATACACTTTTATGTTTAGAAAAAGGAATCGCTGTTTTATGCGAAAAACCTTTCGCTATGAATTTAGGTGAGGTAAATGCTATGATTGCAAAAGCCAAAGAAAAAAATGTGTTACTCATGGAGGCTCTTTGCACCTCTGTACTACCTCATTATCAGTTTGTTTTAAATGAATTAAAAAACAAAATCTATGGCAATATTTTAAAACTTGAAGCTGATTTTGGGTTTAAATCTGAACATTCTTTAGATTCAAGAGTATTTAAAAAATCTCTTGGTGGCGGAAGCCTTTTAGATATTGGCATCTACCCCATTTTTGCTGCACTTACTACTCTTGGAAAGCCAAACTCAATTGAAGCAAACGCCACGTTTTGTAAAACTGGAGTTGATAACTCCTGCTCTATGATTTTCAATTATAATAATGATGTTAAAGCAATTTTGAAAAGCACATTCTTAAAAACTACACCAACTGAAGCTGTTTTTTATTGCGAAAACGGAATTATCAAAATTAACAGCAGATTTCCTGGACCAACAACAGTTACTTTAATTTCTGATAATCTAAAGAAAACGATTGATTTCAATTACAAAACCAAAGGTTATGATTACGAAATTATGCACTTTAACCAACTTTTAAGAGATGGTAAAATCGAAAGTGATATAATGACTTTTGAGTTTAGTAAGAAATTGATACAAACATTAGATAAAGTTCGTGAAAAAATTGGTCTGTCATATTGATCAATTTAATTTTATGTAATTTATTTTTTACTTTATGTAATTTTTACTTGTCTATATGTAATGTTTTCTTTACTTTTATTGCATCGATTTATAAAACTAATATCATGCAAACAAATTATTTATTACCAAACAAGTTCAAAACCATAGGATGGATTCTATTTATTGTCGGAATAGTTTCTGGATTATTTTTAATGTTTAATGAATATGAAACAGATGCTTTAACGATAAACGTATTATCAATCTATCATGACGGAATTCTTTCAAGCAAGGAAAATGGCTTTTTCAGAATAATTGAAAACAGTATTTTAGATGAATTAATAGTAATAGCTATTATAGTTGGAGGCTTAACAGTAGGTTTTACAAAAGAAAAAGTAGAAGACGAATTTATATACAAACTTCGTAAAGACTCTTTAGTCTGGGCACTTATCTTTAATTATGCAGTATTAATATTCGCTACAATTTTTGTTTACGATTTCGTGTTTTTTGATGTATTGGTATTCAATATGTTTACGCCTTTGGTGTTTTTTGTATTCCGTTTTAATTTCTTAAAATATAAATCTCAAAGCCATGAAGAATAGTATAAAAGTGCAACGTGCCATTCATGATATGACACAAGCAGATTTAGCAAAACTTATAGGAGTTAGCCGACAATCCATCAATGCCATTGAGAAAAACAAATATGTGCCTTCTACTGTTTTGGCATTAAAGATTGCAAAGCTTTTTAAAAAACCGGTTGAAGATATTTTCTTTTTGGAAGACGAAGATTAATACCATTAAGACATATAAAATAGTCCAATAAATTGTTTCTTTTCCCTTTATATTTCATCATAAAAATATACCGTAGCTATTGCTATGCTTGATTTTTATTCTTTATCTAAAGAAAAAATAATTCCGTTTATTTTAGACTATTTTACATCTCATAATGGTATAAATTATCCATTTTTATTCCAGATCATGGCGTTGACATTCTAATTTTTGACACCACTAAAATGCATACATATAAAGCTGTGGGTTGAATTTTTTTTATCACAAGTTGAAATAAAAAACGCTATCGTATATTAAACCTTTTTATCTATAAACAGTCTTAATTATATTATCATATAGCAAAGCATATGAAACTATACAAGATCTACTCTTTAATCATCATCGCTATAATTTTTTCTTGTTCAAATAGTGATAATGAATTTGTTCCCATTGAAGAAGGTCCAATTGATGAGGATCCAATCGAAGACAGTAATTCTATATTAAATCTTCCAGCGACAGCTTTTAATTATACAAACATCAACTTTCCAACTTCGTTCAACTCTTTTGTTATGGATGTGTTGGATAATACGCCATCTGATAATCTAACAACTGATGCCGGAGCAACATTAGGTCGCGTGTTATTTTATGATAAAAATATGTCGGTAAATAATACTATTGCATGTGCTTCTTGTCATATACAGAGTGGAGGCTTTTCAGATAATAGAACATTAAGTGAAGGTTTTGAAGGTGGATTTACAGGTCGGAATTCTATGGGATTAGCAAATTCCCGCTTTTATGAATCAGGTTTGTTCTTTTGGGATCACCGCGCTGCAACATTAGAAGATCAAGTGTTAATGCCAATTCAAGATGCGGTAGAAATGGGAATGACTTTAGAAGATTTAGTAACTAAACTATCGGCATTTGAATTTAAGCGTTGCTGAAAAAAGTGCTTTAGTTGCATTCTTAAAGACATTAACAGATGATAATTTTATTACTGACGAAAAATATTCAGATCCATTTAATAACTAAAAAATTGTAATCAATGAAATTATCGAGTACCTGTATACTGCTATTTTCATCAATTATGTTACTGTTTTCTTGTTCAAGCGAAGACACTACAACAATACCAGATAATGATACTATTGAAATGGATGATGATCCTGAACAAGGTGAAATAGACGAATTTAAGGTAATGTCCTATAACATCTCTGGAAACACATTTGCAACACATAAAGATTCTTTAATCACCATTATTAAAAGAAACACCATTGATATTCTTGGAGCACAAGAGCTAACTGGATCGATAAAATCTGAATTTATGTCATTGTTAGGGTCAAATTTTTCATTGATTGAAACTTTCCCAACCGATCCAAATGTAAGTACACATAATATTGTTTACAACCATCAAACATTTTCGATGGTAGATTTTGGATATTTTGAAACAGAATTTTGTGGTGTAAGACGTTTTATCAATTGGGCATTATTAGAAAAACTGGACGACAACACACAATACTATATGTATAATAATCATTTGTGTCACTCAGATTTAGAGTTGCGTAAACAGCACTTGGTTGATCTAACGAATTTAATCGAGACACATCAAACACAAGCAGGGACAGATTATAAAGCCATTATAACGGGAGACTTTAATTCGAATGCAACAACAGAATACATTGTGTATATGTTGGGAAATGGCACACTTACAATTGGAGCAGAAGTTTTTACAAATCCAGTAACTATTATTGATACCTGGGATGCGATAAATCCAAATACCACAAAACCATCTCAATTAGGTATGTCGATAGATTGGGTATTTGCGACACCAAATATTGAAGTTATAAGCTCTTCTGTAGATCTATCAGGAGCCAATAGCCAAGGTGAGTTTCCGTCGGAACATTCACCGGTAATTACGACATTTAAATAACTTAAATTTAAAAAAAGTAAAACCTAACTAATCAATTAAAAATAAAAACAATGAATAAAGCCATTTTAAAATCCGGATTATTCTCAGCAATTTTGCTAATATCTGTATCTCTTTCTGCACAAGTACAAGGGCAAAGGAGGTCTCAAAATAGAAACCAAGGTCAGCGATCAATGCCTGCTTTTAATGCTAAAAATGCTGTAGGTATTATTAAATATAATGCCAAAAAAATAATTAAAAAGACCAATATTAAAAATGAAGACAAAAGGAGGGAAGTCGCTAAAATATTTTCAGTCTATAACCAAACTATAGATGAAATAAAA
>JADFSQ010000251.1 GCA_022560715.1 Bacteroidota bacterium | reverse complement strand
ACTTGACCTCATTGGCAAAATTTGATGATCGATTTGTCATTCCCGCGGAACATAGAGAACAAGCGATAGAAATGGCCGAATTTACAGGGGATAGAAAAGGAAGTGCTGGTTTAGGATTTATTGAAAAACCTGCTAGAGGATTATAAATATAAAGTATGAAAAAGCAACTATTAGATTATAATAAAATTTCAAAACTGTTTGTCTTTCCGCAAAAAGAAGACTTTGTAAACAATATTAAAGAGGTTCAGCAATACTTAGATAAGACTTTGCCAAATATTGGTAAAATGTTACAACCATTTTCAGATGTGATTAGTACAGTTTCTAAATATGAGTTGGAAGAGTTGTATTTAAGAACATTTGAAGTACAGGCTATAACCACCCTAGATATTGGATATGTAATTTTTGGAGACGATTATAAAAGAGGAGAACTTTTGGTTAACCTCAGTAAAGAGCATCAAAAATATGGTGTTGACTGTGGTGTTGAGTTGGCAGACAATCTGTCAAACATATTAAAATTAATAAATAAAATTGAAGACCCAGAGTTACTTGATGATTTGATAAATAAAATAATCGCGCCCGCTTTATTTAAAATGATTGAAGGCTTTGGAGACAAGCAAATCCTGTCAAAAGAAAAAGTATATATCAAACATCATAAAACCCTGCTAGATAAACACAAATCTTTTACAATATACAAACACGCACTTGTAGCTTTATACAAAGCATTAGATTACGATTTTAAAATTAAAATAAAAGAACAACCTCAACGATCAGGAGGATTTTTAAGTTCAATAAAACAAGAAATAACATTGGAAACATAATTATAAATTTAAGATGGATACATTAAACAACTTCTTTTTTATCGCATTGCCCTACATAGCATTTGTGGTGTTTTTAATAGGAACTATCTTTAGATATAGATCTCAAAAATTTAAGTTTTCATCTTTGTCCTCTCAGTTTTTGGAAGGCAAAAAATTATTTTGGGGTTCAGTACCTTTTCATTTTGGGCTTATCATCCTTTTTTTTGGACACCTTATAGCATCCCTTATCCCAAAGAGTATCATCCTGTGGAATAGCGAACCATTACGATTGTTGTTCTTAGAAATATCTTCCTTTATCGCTGCGATCTGTGTTTTTATTGGACTTATTCTATTGTATTATAGAAGATCAACAGATGAAAGAATTAAAATGGTAACTACTAAAATGGATATTTTTGTAGAACTATTGTTATTATTTATAATATTTTCTGGAATGTACACCGCCGTATTCTTTAGATGGGGAAGTTCTTGGTTTGCATCGGTAATATCACCCTATTTGAAATCTATTTTTACATTTTCACCGGATATTTCAGCTATAAGCGCAATGCCATTAATGTTTAAGTTACACGTAATAGGTGCATACTTAATTATTTTAATAACCCCATTCACCCGCTTGGTACATTTCTTAGTATATCCGTTAAACTATCTATGGAAACCTTATCAACAAGTAATCTGGAACTGGAATAAACGTAAAGTGAGAAGCCCAAGAACAGCTTGGTCTATCCATCGTCCTAAGAATAATTAAGAAGAATAAATTTTAACGTATAATTATTAACTTAATATCAGGCTTAATTTAGATGCAAGATAAAGTTACTTTCAAATCGCACAAAGCATTATTTTTTAATACCTTGGCATTCACCATTTGTTTTGCCGCATGGATGTTGAATGGCGTATTGGTTACTTTTTTGGTTGATAATCAGGTATTTGACTGGAATCCTACAAAAATAGGCTGGTTAATGGGAATTCCTGTTTTGGCTGGTGCAATTTTCAGGTTACCTGCAGGGATTCTGACCGACAAATTTGGAGGCAAACCAGTATATGGAACTTTACTTGTTCTTAGTGCTATTCCCATGTTTTTACTATCCTATGTAAATAGTTTCTGGGGATTTTTTTTAGCCAGTTTTGGCTTTGGCTTTGTAGGCGTTAGTTTTGCTATTGGCATCGCTTTTACTTCTGTATGGTATCCAAAATACAATCAAGGAACTGCTCTAGGTATTTTTGGTGCCGGAAATGCTGGTGCTGCACTTACAACTTTGTTTGCTCCAAGTCTTCTAAACATGTTAACGGATAATGGCAATAATATTGAAGGTTGGAGAATGTTACCTAAATTATATGCTGCAATGTTGCTCGTTATGGGTATTGTATTTTTTATTTTTACTGAAAACAAGAAACCTGCTTCCAGTAAAAAAACACTAAGAGGAATGCTCAAACCACTAAAAGATATCAGGGTATGGCGTTTTGGCATGTACTATTTTCTCGTATTTGGCTGCTTTGTTGCATTTTCCCAATGGCTTGTTCCATATTTCGTAAATGTCTATTACCTTTCTTTAGTAACAGCCGGAATTTTTGCATCATTATTTAGTTTCCCATCTGGAGTAATTCGTGCTCTTGGCGGTTGGATGTCTGACAAATGGGGAGCTAGAAAAGTGATGTATTGGGTATTTGGTGCTACGGTAGTTATTAGTTTTTTACTAATTATCCCCAAGATGGAAATATATTCTCCAGGTATAGGTATTATGGCAAAAAGCTCTGGAATCGTTACATCTGTAACAGATTCAAAAATTGTCGTTGGCAACAAAACATATCAGCTTATTAAAAACGAAAATAAAGATATTAATTATGACGAAGGAACATTTGTATTTCCAACTAAAACTGTCTGGCAAGAGCCTGTAGTAAATGTTGGAGACAAGGTTGTAAAAAAACAATTATTAGCCAAAGGGGTTACGCATATCTTTTTTCAGGCCAACGTTTGGATTTTCGCAATTCTCGTTATTCTCATTGGTAGTATTTGGGGAATTGGGAAAGCTGGTATTTACAAACATATCCCAGATTATTTTCCAGAAGAAGTGGGAGTTGTTGGTGGTATGGTAGGTGTAATAGGTGGCTTAGGCGGTTTCTTTTGCCCAATTATTTTCGGTTATTTGCTGGAAGGCACAGGGTTATGGACAAGCTCTTGGATGTTTGTATTGTTACTGTCTATCGTTAGTTTAATATGGATGCACAGAGTAATTCAAAAAATGATGCACAAAAAAACTCCGGAATTGATGCGTAAAATTGAAGATAATGGGAAAAGTTAATATTAAAGATTGGAAAGTAGAGAATGAATCTTTCTGGAATTCCAAAGGAAAAAAAATAGCAAATAGAAACCTATGGTCTTCTATACCTGCATTACTTCTTGCATTTTCTGTTTGGATAATGTGGGGTGTTTTAATCAAGTATATGAAAGAATTTGGCTTTACTTTTGGAATGCTTGATGGACTCGTGCAAGGTTCTGAAGAATATATAGCAAAGCTTAAAGAAATTAATAGTTTGTATTATACCTTACCTGCAATAGCTGGTTTATCTGGTGCAACATTAAGACTTCCTAACTCCTTCTTAATTTCATTGGGAGGTGGTAGAAATGTAATTTTTGTTACCACAGCATTATTATTAATTCCCGCTATTGGAACAGGAATAGCACTTAGTGATATTAACACAACCTATATATTCTTTGCCGTTATGGCATTATTTTCAGGTTTTGGTGGAGGTAACTTTGCTTCATCAATGAGTAATATTAGTTTTTTCTTTCCGAAGAAAATACAAGGATACGCATTGGGGATGAATGCTGGACTTGGAAACCTTGGAGTCGGTATCATGCAGAAAGTAATTCCGTTAGTAGTTACTCTTTCATTATTTGGTGGAACAGCAGGATCTATTGCAACAGCAAAAGGAGCTCCATTTGAAGGCCTACAAAATGCAGCCTGGGTTTGGGTACCACTTATTGTTTTGGCAACTTTGGGGGCTTTCTTTGGAATGAATAACGTATCTACAGGTACACCAAGTCTGCCAAATACAGCTAAAGGGGTTTCTAAAACACTCTATATGGTTATGTTGGGTTTAATTGCAGCATCTGTTGGAGCTTTTATGTTAATTGGCCTTCCTTGGGCTGACTGGGGAATGAAAAATGCTGCCATGTGGATTGTTCTACCTTTTGTAATTGTTCTCTCTGTTTTTCTAATGAAGGTA
>JADFSQ010000250.1 GCA_022560715.1 Bacteroidota bacterium | reverse complement strand
TAGTTATTATATTTCCATTTTTATCAACAATACCACTTCGAAATTCAATAGAAGAAATATGACCTTCACCAACAGATCTTAAACTTAAAATAAAACGTTTTTCGCCTTCTTTTAATCCATTTTGATTAGGATGCGGAACCATTGACGGATTAAAAAGTGCTGCAGATTGAATAGAATATTCTTTGGAAAAATAGAAGCCTATCACTAAACTTCTGAGCTCTGAAATCTCTACATTATTAGGAAGTTCCGACTGTATTTTTTTGAAATTTAGTTTTATATAATGTTCAAAATCTCTATGTCGAAACTCAAAGTTTTTTGTAATATCTTGGTAAAGTGTATTCAATTCATTCTCTGGAATAGACAAAATACTATCAATTAAACGTTTTACTCTTTTTACATTATTTGTATTAACTCCTAAATCTAAAAAATTTATAATAACCCTTTTAGGATTTGCTTTAATCTGAATATTTGATCTATTTACGTTCATTAATTTTTTTAATAATCTTATTTATATGTTTATTCTTTAATTCCTGAACTTGCCATACTTTGTATAAAGTATTTTTGAAAAAACCCATAGGCTATCATTATTGGCAATGCCAAAACAACTGCTGCTGCCAATTTTACTCCCAATTGACTTTCTGACCTTCCTCCAACAGAAAATAAAGTAACCATTTGAGGCATCGTCATTAAACTTTCATCTCTTATAACTATTAATGGCCAAAGTACTTCGTTCCATGAATTCATAAACGATAAAATACCTACGGTAACTATTGTAGGAATGATATTAGGAAAAAGTACCTGAAAAATAATTCTAATCTCACTACAACCGTCTATTCTAGCTGCATCTATTAATGCTTGAGGAATGGTCATAAAAGCCTGTCTGAACATTAATATTGCAAAAGAATTTAACATAAACGGAATTATTAAAGCTGCATAAGTATCAACTAAACCCAATTTTACCATGGTTATATAGTTGGGAATCAAAGTGATTTGAAAAGGCAAGGTCATTGTAAAAATTATGATATAAAAAATAGCTTGCCGTCCTTTAAACTCCATTTTTGCCAATGCATATCCTACCATAGAACAAAAAGTTATTACGCCTGCCGTTGTTATTGTAGCGGTAATCATACTGTTAAAAAAAGCTTTGCCAATTGGAATTTTTGAAAACATTTGAGTATAACTGTTGAAAGAAAAACTAGATGGTAAAAACGTTAAATTTCCTATTTCACTCTCTGGCGCTAAAGATGCCACAACCATCCAATAAAATGGATATAAAAAGGTTAATGATGCTATAATTAATAAGGTATAAATTAATATCTTTTTTTTCATGATTACTTTTAATTAATTATCCATAAAAATTATTCTCCTTGTTCTATATATTTCTTTTGAATAACTACTACTGCTAGAATTAGCATCGCAAAGAAGAATCCAATAGTAACTGAATATCCCATATGGAAATATTCAAAGGCCTGTTTATATATATATAACACTGAAGACATTGTACTGCTTAATGGTCCACCACCTGTCATTATATACGGCTCTATAAATAATGAAAAACCTCCTATAGTTGATAAAATTACAACCATAAATATGGTTGGATTAATCATTGGTAAAGTTATTTTTCTAAATTTTTGCCAATGAGTAGCACCTTCTAAAGATGCTGCTTCATAATAATGGGCAGGTACTGTTTGCAGACCTACTAAAAATAAAATAACATAAAGTCCTACATTTTTCCAGGTTGCCATAATGGCTATAGAACCCATTGCTATATTAGGATCAATTAACCATCCTACTTTCGGTAAACCAATCGAGACTAACATTCTATTAAACAACCCAGAGTCGTAGCCAAATAGTTGTTGCCACAATATGGTAACTACAACACCTGAAACGATTACTGGTAAAAAAAATGCCGCTCTAAAAAAGCCTTTAAATTTTATGTTCTGATTTAAAAATTCTGCTAGTGCTAACGAAATAATAATTTGTAACGGAATATGAATAATTAAAAACTTGAATGTATTTACAAGAGATTTCCAAAACATACGGTCGTTAAACATTTTGGTGTAATTACTAAATCCTGTATATTTCATTGGGGAAATTATATTCCATTCATGAAAAGTAAGTACTAAAGAAAATAATACAGGAAAAGCTACAAATACAATAAAATGTATAATGTAAGGTGAAACTAAAAGATATGGAAGCCACTTTTTTTTCATCTACTTATAATTTTAAAAGTTTCTTTTAAATACTAATGCCTAAAACTCATCAGTTCTTTAACAAAATATCTACAGCTTTTGCAGCATCTGCGATTGCTTTTTCTGGTGTTTTCATATTGTAAATTACACAAGCTTCATATTCTTGCGATATAATATCGAATACTTCAACAATTACTTCACAATTATCGACACCTTTTATATATTTTGCCTGTTTTGCAAAAATTTTCACTTTTGGATTTTTCTCTAAATAGTCTTGAAATATTTCTTCGGTTTCAATATTCTTTCTGTTAGGTAACTGCCCTGTAATTTCTAATAACTTCTTATCTCCTTCTTTATCTATAAGTGTTTTGATAAAATTCCATGCTTCTTGAGGTTGTTTACAGGTATTAAAAATCACGATATTTTTTGGGTCTGCATAGGTGTAAATTGGTCCTTTATGATCTTCGGGTACTTGCATGGGGAAAAAGTCAAACTCAAAATCTTCTCGTTGTTTAAATTTATCTACGTGATTTATTTCCCAAGGACCTGTCCATTTGGTGAAAATATCTTCGGTAATAAATCGGTCTTGTCCAGCAGATAAACGTTCTTTAGAAAAATATTCTTTTTTATAAAGTTCTTGTAAAAATCGAAATACACCTATGGCATATTCATTATTAAAAGCCGCCTTGTTGTCTTTAATAAGATGTCCTCCATTTGATGCCGCCAAATATAAAGGGTAAAAATTAAAAAAACGTTGGTACCATAATACTTTTACTTCGGTATATCCAACCCATTGGTCAACATATCCATCATTATTCTTATCTTTTTTAATTGCTTTTCCTGCTTTTAAATAATCATCATAAGTACTTGGTAATTCAGTAAATCCAAAATCGGTATTTAACCTTTTATTGTAAATGGTCATGATTGGATTAATTTTCCAAGGTACTTGGTATATATGCCCATCATCAGCAGTAATTTCCTTTATGGTTTCTTTGCTACACCTTTCATTAATAAATTCGGTAAACCCTTCTAATGTATCCAAAGGAATTAAAACTCCTGCATTGGCATACATTGTAACGCTGCCTTGCCACATATTGGCATAAATATCGGGAGTTGTTTTTCCTACTACAGAAGCTAATATTACTTCCTCGCTCGATTGCCCTTCAGGTACAGGTTGAAACCTGATTTTATGACCTTCATCATTCCATTTGTCGATAAAATACCTTGTGAATTCAATTTCATTCATATTGTTTGAAGACCAGTATAAAAGTGTATTATCATTATTATTCGATCTATTGCAAGAACAAAATGTTATTACAATCAATACTAATATTATATGCCTTTTATGTGTCATAAAATTTACAATTATACTATACTAACATAATAAGTTTACTCCATTTGTTGTGAGCTTCTGCAATTTACTTCCAAAAATTGCATATAAACTAATGTAATTCGGTTAATATATGATACAATTAGGAATTTAATCTTTCCTTGAATAATATTCATTGTCAAAAAGTAGTACTTTTAGGCTATAATATTTTTATGTTCAATTTTAAAGTCGCCGTAAAAGAATGTTGAAAATTGTAAGCGATGATTATTTATAAAGAAATTACACCTTTAAGTGAAAATGATGTGTTTATCATTAAAAATTCTGAAAATGTTGGTTTTGATTATCCAATCCATTACCATTCGGCTTACGAACTTACACTCATCTTAAACAGTTCCGGAAATAGGATTGTTGGAGATTCAGTTGAAAAATACAACTCAAGAGACCTTGTTTTAATTGGTCCTGAAATTTATCCTAAGTTGGACGATGATGATATTCCTTTCCATAGAAGAAATAATGCACATGTAATTACTATACAATTTT
>JADFSQ010000249.1 GCA_022560715.1 Bacteroidota bacterium | reverse complement strand
TATATTCTTCTTCCATTTTATTTTCTTTTAATTATTTTAGATTGAAATGTTTTAAGATGTTCTTTAAATGCAGCATCACTTAAATCAAAAACCGAAAATCGAAAACGCTTACTTAAAACATCTTTAAAACGCTCTTTATAATACCCTTTTGTGTCTAACGGAATTCCATAAAATCGTGCTTGTTTAGAGCGATTGAAATCTAAATTATACCAGCCAAACCTATCTTGAATTATTGCCCAAGTCATGGTATGACAAAATTTATCTTTCGCAAAAATAAAAGGATTACCTGAAGATCCGGAAGTTTTGTTAACATACACATTTTTTGTAAAAAACCCTTCTGAAAGACGTTGCGCTAAAGGCTGTTGTAAATCACGTTTTGTCATTACAGGAATGCTATTCCAAAGTAAAGGATTAGCTTCTAAAGCAAACGATTTATAAAACGAATTGTGTTTTAAATGGTAGTTAACAATATCCTTTTTCTTCTGTTCGATGTAGCCCTTAAATTCGGCATCACTTTTCATTTGAATAGTTTGCAATAACAATTTGGCTTTATGAATTGGAAAGCCTTTAAGACGCAAAGTGAAATCAAATAAATTCAAAAGAAAAGGTGTAAATATGTTTTTGTAAAATAATTATTTTTTAAGCGTAAAAGCAATTATTTTTGCTTAAACAACTAACAATATGACGATTTTAATTTTGGGATCAGGCGGAAGAGAGCATACTTTTGCCTGGAAAATTGCTCAAAGCCCTTTATGTAAGCAACTTTATGTTGCTCCTGGTAATTCTGGCACTTCGCAAATAGCTGAAAACTTAACTATAAATGTAACCGATTTTACTGCGATCAAAGATTTGGTGTTAGATAAAAAAATTGAAATGCTTGTGGTTGGTCCTGAAGACCCTTTAGTTCTGGGTATTCATGATTTCTTTTTGAGCGATGAAGAGTTAAAAAATGTTTCGGTTATTGGTCCACAAAAAGCAGCCGCGCAATTAGAAGGCAGTAAAGAATTTGCTAAAGAATTTATGTTTCGCCATAATATTCCGACAGCGGCTTATAAAAGTTTTACAAAAGAAAATGTAGAAGAAGGTTTTTTGTTTTTAGAAACTTTAAAATCACCTTTTGTACTTAAAGCAGATGGATTAGCAGCAGGGAAAGGGGTTTTAATTCTGAATGATTTAAATGAAGCTAAAGCAGAATTAAAATTAATGTTAGTGGATGCTAAATTTGGTGAAGCAAGCACCAAAGTAGTTATTGAAGAATTTTTGGATGGCATAGAATTGAGCTATTTTGTACTCACAGATGGGAAACACTATAAAATTTTGCCTACAGCAAAAGACTATAAACGTATTGGAGAAGGCGATACAGGATTAAATACTGGCGGAATGGGAGCTGTTTCTCCAGTACCTTTTGCAGATGAAGTTCTTATGAAAAAAATTGAAGAGCGCGTTGTAAAACCTACGATTACAGGATTACAGAAAGATAATCTACCTTACAAAGGATTTGTTTTTATTGGTTTAATAATAGTGAATAACAACCCTTTTGTGATTGAATATAATGTTAGAATGGGAGATCCAGAAACCGAAGTTGTATTACCGCTTTTAAAAAACGATTTAGTTGAAATATTTAAGGCAATTTCTGAAGAACGATTAAACGACATTGACATTGAAATAAATAACCAAACTGCTGCAACCGTTATGTTGGTATCTGGTGGTTATCCCGAAACATATTTAAAAGGAAAAGAAATTTCAGGAATTGAAAACATAAAAGACTCTCTAATATTTCATGCTGGAGCAAAACTTGAAAATGGTAAAGTTGTTACCTCTGGAGGACGCGTAATGGCGATAACATCTTTTGGGAAAACACATCAGGAAGCCATAAAAAAATCCTATCAAAGCATAGAAAACCTACATTTTGATAAGATGTATTTTCGTAAAGATATTGGATTTGATTTATGAACTCATTTTAATTGTTTATGTTTAACCGAAAATGAGATGAAATTTGTTCAGATGAGATGCTTTTTGCAGTACATAGCAGCGATACGTATAAGAAAAGTAACGAAATATGAGCGAATTTCAACCATTTTTTAGGGAATAGAAACAATTAAAATGAGTTCTATAAGTAAGAATGTGCCGTAACACTTTTGTCTTCTTCATTATTATCGTTAAAGCCTTTTAGCTGTATCATCCAATATACAAAAGCAACGATTCCAATAACAATCAAAATCAAAGACACGGTGTTAGCCGCCCACCAACTGTCAAGTTCAATTTCTCGTAGCTTATCAAAAGGCCAAAATAAAACATTAACAAACAAATCTTGAATCGCATAAAAGAAATCTTTCATAGGTAATAATCTTATATTTACAGTACAAATATACAAACTCTTTAAATGATTACAAGATTTTTTAGCACTTCAAAACCAATTCACTTTGTAATTATTATTCTATTCACTTTTGCCGTTTTTATGATTGTTAGAATCAGTAATCTTGAAGATAGTTTGTCTTTTGTGCTAATTTTAAAGCAGTTGGGGATTTATACTGTTGTGTTAATCTCGATTTTCGTCCTTGATTTTTTGGTAAGCAAGAACAACTTAACAAAAAGAAATGGCTATAAAATCTTATTGTTTAGTTTGTTTATAGCTATTTTACCAATAACGGTTCAAATAGATAATGTATTAATATCTAATCTTTTGGTCCTTTTAGCCTTGCGACGGATTATTAGTTTACGGTCGAATAAAAGAGTTAAAAAAAAGCTGTTCGATGCGGCTTTTTGGATAGCTATTGCATCCTTATTTTATTTCTGGGCTATATTGTTTTTCATTCTAATTATTGCAGCACTCTTCTTTTATTCCATAACTAATTTTAAAAACTGGATCATACCATTTGTTGGTCTGCTAACAGTTGTTATAATTATTAGTGGATATTCAATTATTGAAAGCAATAATTTTAGTAAGATATTTAATTATATTGATACAACAGGCTCTGATTTTACAACATACAATGTTCTTAATTTAATTATTGGCATCACAATTTTAGTGTCATTAGGACTGTGGAGTTTATTTTTCTATCTAGGAAACTTAAAAAGCAAAATAAAAAGGCAAAGACCTTCTCACATACTAATTATAACAGCAATTTTAATAAGCGTTGTAATAATTTTAATTGTACCAGATAAAAACGGGAGCGAATTTATTTTTATGTTTGCTCCACTATCGATTATAATGGCAAACTATATTGAATCTATAAAAGAAAAGTGGTTTGCCGAAGTATTTGTTTGGATATTAATCTTAACCCCTATTTCTTATTTAGCGCTGTAGTTTTTCGCCAAATGCTAAATCGCCAGCATCGCCAAGTCCAGGAACAATATAACCTTTGCTGTTTAACTCCTTATCTATTGTTGCAATCCATAAATGTGTGTTTTCAGGAAAATAACTATTGATATAATCAACACCATCTTGTGCGGCAATTACATTTACAAGATGAATTTCTTTAGGTATTCCAAAAGGTTTTAATGCTTCGTATGTAGCCACTAAAGATTGTCCTGTTGCTAACATTGGATCTGCTAAAATCAATGTTTTATTTTCAAGGCTAGGGCAAGCTAAATATTCAACAACAATTTCAAAACTTTCTGGGTCATGCCGATGGTATCTATAAGCCGAAATAAAAGCATTTTCGGCATCATCAAAATAATTAAGTAATCCTTGATGCAAAGGCACTCCAGCTCTTAAAATGGAACACAACACGATATCGTTTTCAAATAAATTTATGGAGGATTTACCTAAAGGCGTTTCTGTAGTTGAAAGTTTGTATGTAAGCTCCTTACTCATTTCATACCCTAAAATCTCACCAATACGTTCAATATTTCGTCTGAATCGCATACTGTCTTTTTGAACCGTTACGTCTCGAATTTCTGAAATAAAAGTATTTAAAATTGAATTTTGATCTGATAGATTGTGAATTTGCATAATGGTCTAAACTACTTTTTGAAAGGTAAAGTTAATTAATTTAGACCTATATTTACATTTATGACACTTAATTTTAAGCAAGGAAAACATGAGCCTACTTAATGTTTTATACTCTTTTTTATAT
>JADFSQ010000248.1 GCA_022560715.1 Bacteroidota bacterium | reverse complement strand
GGTTTGTAAATAAAGAGGAATAGATGAAACAACTTTAAAACCCTCCTGCAAGATTTTAAAAAACCTTGTAGGTTTTTATACAATTTAAAGAAATACCTACAAGGTCACTAAGACCTTGCAGGAAAAATAAATTTTGCAAAAAAAAGGTTTAATTTAATATTTGGTATAACTCCTCCATTTCTCAATACATTGTTGTATATCGTTAGGAATTTCAGACGTAAAAGACATCCATTTCCCAGTTTTTGGATGCTCGAATCCCAAGGTTTTAGCATGCAATGCTTGTCGTGGTAATATCTTAAAGCAATTATCAACAAACTGTTTGTATTTGGTAAAGGTCGTGCCTTTTAAAATGCGTTCGCCACCATAACGCTCATCATTAAAAATGGTGTGCCCAATATGTTTCATGTGTACACGAATTTGGTGTGTACGTCCGGTTTCTAATTTACAAGATACCAAAGTAACATAACCCAAACGCTCCAAAACTTTGTAATGTGTTACAGCAGGTTTTCCTTTGTTTTCATCATCTCCAAAAAACACCGTATTTTGTAATCTGTTTTTTGGATGACGACCAATATTGCCTTCAATAGTACCTTCGTCAGCTTCCATATTTCCCCAAACAATGGCTAAATATTCACGTTCGCTTGTTTTTTCAGCAAACTGATTAGCCAAATGTGCCATTGCATTTTCGGTTTTGGCAACCACCAAAAGTCCGCTGGTATCTTTATCAATACGATGTACCAAACCTGGTCTGTCGTTAGAGTTTTTTGGTAAATTTTCAAAATGGTAAATCAGTGCATTTATTAATGTACCCGAATAATTACCATGTCCTGGATGTACAACCATTCCGGCAGGTTTATTTACAACGAGAAGCTCGTCATCTTCATAAACAATATCAATTGGAATGTCTTCGCCAACCAATAAATATTCGTGAGGAGGATGAGATAATAAAACACGGATTTCATCAAATGGCTTTACTTTATAATTCGATTTTACTGGAGTTCCGTTTACAAAAACACTACCTTCTTTTGCTGCAGCCTGAATTTTATTGCGCGTGGCATTCTCGATAAAATTCATTAAATATTTATCAATCCGTAAAGGCTGTTGCCCTTTTTCGACGGTAAACGAATAGTGTTCGTATAAATCGCTGTCCTGTTCTGGTAAATGGTTTAGCTCTTCCATTTAATTAAACGAACGTTTTCCATTACCAAGCACCAAATCTATTTTTGAAGTTTTAGATAATAATTTTCCAGGTTGAATTGTTTGTCCTTTATATTTCATGGCAATAACTTCGTTTTCGCCAATATCATTAACATAAGTAATATTTCCAACAACAAAACCCAGAGCTTCTAAAGCAGGTTTTGCTTGACGAATAGTATTGCGAATAATATTTGGCACAGCAGCTTTTCTATAACCTGAAGGGTTTATGGTTAAATATATTTTACGGTTTTCTTTAACCAATGAGCCAGCTTCCGGTTGCTGCTCAATAACCGAAAATTTTGGATAATTAGGATTGTAGTTAGCAGAATCCTGTACAATCATTTGCAAATCCTTATCGTTTAATTCTATCTGTACAACATCTAAAGTTTTTCCTCTTAACGTAGGTACTTCAATAAACTCGCCATGATTAGTAGAATATTTTAACCATTTCAACATAACAAAACTCAACACAATAACAGCTATAATTGCTAAAACAATTTGCTTTAAAAACACTTTACTCGTAAGAAATTTAATGATACTCATTGATTCAATTATTATTAACAAAACTACATAAATTTATGTGTATAATTTAATTATCCAACTTTAGTTATATATACGACATATTAAAACAAAAAGGTTTTTCGTTTACATTAAATAAATGATATTTTTACAAAACGAATTTATATAAGTTTTATTGATTAAAAAAGATTCCCACTTTCGTGGGAAATATTATGAAACGAGCATATTAAAAAGTTTATCATCTAAGGGAATGATTAATTGCGAACCTGCCTGCGGCAGGCAGGCAGCATGTGACCGTTAAAAAACAATAAATATAAACACATGAAAAAAAATATTGCCATTATAATGGGAGGATATTCTAACGAATATAAAATCTCATTAAAAAGCGGAAATATGGTTTATCAATCTCTTGATAAAAAACTGTACAATGCTTTTAATGTTCATATTTTTAAAGACAAATGGGTTTATGTAGATGAAAACGATAATGAATACCCAATCAATAAAAATGATTTTTCAGTTAACATAAACAACTCTAAAATAACTTTCGATTGTGTGTTTAATGCCATACATGGTTCTCCTGGCGAAGATGGTTTGCTACAATCGTATTTCAAACTATTAAATCTTCCTCATACAAGTTGCGATATGTATCAGGCTACACTTACCTTTAACAAACGCGATTGTTTAAGCGTTTTAAAAACCTATGGAATAAAAACTGCCAAATCGTATCACTTAAATCTTGGTGATGCCATTAATGAAGATGATATTATTGCAAAAGTTGGTTTGCCTTGTTTTGTGAAAGCTAATAAAGCCGGAAGCAGCTTTGGAATTACCAAAGTGTATAAAAAAGAGAAGCTTAAAGATGCGATTAGTTTTGCTTTTAAAGAAGATGACGAAATAATTATTGAAGAATTTTTGGATGGTACAGAAATTTCAGTAGGGGTAATTACTTATAAAGGAAAAACTAAAGTGTTGCCAATAACCGAAATTGTGAGCAATAATGATTTTTTTGATTATAAAGCCAAGTATTTAGGTGAATCTCAAGAAATTACACCAGCAAGAATTAGTGAAGATATGGCAAATAAAGTAACCAAAGTTGCAAAACAAGTGTATGAAATACTGAAGCTTAAAGGCTTTTCGCGTAGCGAATATATTTTCAAAAACGAAGAACCTCATCTTTTAGAAGTGAATACAGTTCCAGGGTTTACCAAAGAAAGCATCTTGCCACAACAAGCTTTAGCTGCCGGAATTAGTTTAACAGAATTGTTTGGGAATGCTATTGAAGAGGCTTTACTAAATGAATAAGGAAAAATGAATAATTAATAATTATATTTGACTAACATTAATGAGATTCCCACCTTCGTGGGAAATGAATATGAAACGAGCATTATTTCCAGGATCATTCGATCCATTAACTTTAGGTCACTACGATATTATAAAACGTGGCGTTACGCTTTTTGATGAAGTTATTGTTGCTATTGGTGTAAATATTGAAAAGAAATATATGTTCTCTCTTGAAGAACGGAAACAATTTATTGAAGAAGCTTTTGCGGACGAACCAAAAATAAAAGTCGTTACCTACAAAGGACTTACCGTAGAATTTTAAAGAAAAAGGTGTTGGTTTTATTTTACGCGGACTCCGTAATCCAGCCGATTTCGAATTTGAAAAAGCCATAGCACATACCAATCGAAAACTTACCGAAATAGAAACCGTCTTTTTATTAACTGCAGCTAAAACCTCTTTTATTTCGTCTTCTATTGTGCGTGATGTGATAAGAAATAATGGCGATTTTACCAAATTTGTACCGAAATCCGTAAGAGTAAAGTAACATTTTCACAACTTATTCGTCTGACTAATATCAATCAAACCAACCAATCATGCGAACATTAAGTTTAAGCTTCATTTTGGCAGTACTATTTGTATCCTGCAAAACCGAAACTCCTATTATCATTGAAAATGGATTACTAATTGAGAATATAACTATTCTAACTCCAAAAGCTGGTATCTATCATTCTTTCAAAGGAAATATTATTATTGATAATGACAAGATTATTAATATTTCAGAAGATATGAAAACCATTAAAGGAACTTTTAAAACTATAGATGGTTCAGGAAAATACATTATTCCTGGTCTTATTGATAGCCATGTGCATTTAGCAAGTATTGCTGGCATGAACTGGAAACACAAACAGAAATATCCTGATTTAGCTAAATCCTATTATAATCAACTACCAAAAAGTTACTTATATTTTGGATACACCACTTTAATAGACGTTAATAATTACAATCCAAAAGTCATAACCAATCTGTTAGAACAAGAAATTCGTCCCGATATTTATACTTGTGGAGAACAAGTTGTTATAGATC
>JADFSQ010000247.1 GCA_022560715.1 Bacteroidota bacterium | reverse complement strand
TACCATTTCTCCAGCAAAAATGAATCCTGGAACTTATAGAGTTATTATGGGCAACACAGCTACTGCTTGGGGATTTTTAGCAGCTGCCGAAAAATCGGGATTAGAATTATTTTTAGGATCATATCCTATTACTCCTGCTTCAGATATTTTACACGAACTGGTAAAACACAAACATTTTGGAGTAAAAGCATTTCAGGCAGAAGATGAAATTGCAGGTATTACCGCAGCAATTGGAGCGTCATTTGCTGGACGCTTAGCAATTACAACAACTTCTGGCCCAGGACTAGCACTTAAAGGAGAAGCCTTAGGTTTGGCTATGATTATTGAATTGCCATTGGTACTTGTTAATGTACAGCGAGGCGGACCTTCTACAGGATTACCTACAAAAACAGAACAATCCGATTTACTGCAAGCACTATATGGTAGAAATGGTGAAAGCCCGGTAATTGTAATCGCTGCAAGTACACCAGCAAACTGTTTTGATTTTGCTTACGAAGCTGCTAAACTTACACTAGAGCACATGACACCAGTTATTTTATTAACCGATGGATATATTGCAAGTGGATCTGCACCTTGGAAAATAAAAACTGTTGACGATATGCCCGAAATAAAAACCAATATTATTAAAAAAGCTATTGAAAATTGGCATCCATATAACAGAAATGAAGATACTCTAGCTCGTAATTGGGCAATTCCAGGCACTCCTGGATTAGAGCATCGTGTTGGTGGTTTAGAAAAAGATAAGATAACTGGTAATGTTTCTTACTCGCCAGAAAATCATGAATATATGACCAAAATAAGAGCAGAAAAAATAAAACGTGTTCAGAATTACATTCCAGAGATTCAAACAGAATTTGCTGATTCAGGAGATTTATTAGTAGTAGGTTGGGGTGGCACTTACGGTACTTTGTATTCCGTAGTAAAACAAATGAGCGAAAACGGATATAAAAATATTGGTTTAGCCCACTTTAATTATATAAACCCATTACCAAAAAACACAGAAGAAGTCTTTAAACAATTCAAAAAAATTATTGTCTGCGAATTAAATACAGGTCAGTTTGCTAAAGTTTTAAAAATAAACTTTAATGATTTTGAATTTTTACAATTTAATAAAATACAAGGGCTTCCTTTTGGAAATAGTGAGTTAACCGAGAAATTTAAACAATTAGTATCATAATTATGGAAACAACAGCTGTAAAAAAATATACGTATAAAGACTTTACAAGTGATCAAGAAGTTAGATGGTGTCCTGGTTGCGACGACTACGTTATTTTACGTGCTATGCAAAAAGCACTCCCAGAAATGGGTGTAAACAAAGAAGATGTCGTATTTATATCGGGTATAGGTTGCTCCTCCCGTTTTCCTTATTATATGGACACTTATGGCATGCACGGTATTCATGGTAGAGCACCTGCTATTGCTACTGGTGTTAAATTGGCAAATCCCAATTTAAGTGTTTGGGTTATTACTGGAGATGGTGATGCTATGGCAATAGGTGGTAATCATTTTATTCATCTGTTACGTAGAAATGTAGATTTAAATATCATATTATTTAACAATGAAATATATGGCTTAACTAAAGGACAATTCTCGCCTACTTCAACAGTTGGGCTTAAAACAAAATCATCGCCTTACGGAAACACACAACCACCATTTATACCTGGAGAATTGGCAATAGGTGCCCAAGCACGATTTTTTGGAAGAATAGGTGGTAATACGCCAAAAGAAATGACTCAAATTTTTATTGAATGTGAAAAATTTAAAGGCACTTCATTAATCGAAGTGTTACAGAATTGTCCAATATTTAATGACGGTTGTTTTTCTCAATATACAGACAAAGCTGTACGTGCAGATATGCAATTATTTGTTGAACACGGCAAACCAATGATTTTTGGTAAAGAACGTGATAAAGGATTAATATTGAACGGCTTAAAATTAGAAGTGGTAACTATTGGCGAAAACGGAATAGAACAAGAAGATCTTTTAATACACAACGCTAAAGAACAAGACCCAACTTTACATCAAATGCTAGTAAGATTAAGATATCCTTTAGTTACAGGAATTATAAGAAGTTTCGACGATATTACTTTAGAAGAACGACAAAATGAACAAACTGCTGAAGTTAAAGCAAAATCAAGCTTCATGAAAGTAGATGATTTGTTCTTTTCAGGAGATACTTATAAAGTTAATTAGTTTTTGGTTATTAATAAGTAGTTTTGTTGGGATTTGGGATTTGGGATTTAAAGATTGAAATTTAATTTAAAATTATGGGATCAGAAGCCATCATAGTATTTATTATTGCAGGAGTAGTAATGGTTGCAGGGTCGAATTTTTTATCGAATTTAATTTCGCATAAATCAGATAATCCACAAAAGAGAGAGCCTTACGAAAGTGGAATGGTAACCAAAGGGCCTACTTGGGTACAGTTTAAAGTGGGTTATTATTTGTTTGCAATTTTATTTTTGATTTTTGATGTAGAGATAGCATTTTTATTTCCCTGGGCAGTAGTTTTTAAAAGTATTGGTGCTGTTGCCTTTTTGGAAATACTCATCTTTCTTATCATATTAGGATTAGGATTATTATACGCATGGAAAAAAGGAGCATTAAAATGGGAGTAGAAAAAACAAATAGTATAGAAGATTTCCCTGGGAAAATAATTCCTGGAGGAAACGGAGCAAATATAATGATTACTTCATTAGACAAAGTAATAAACTGGGGACGATCCAATTCACTTTGGCCACTTTATTTTGGGACTAGTTGTTGTGCTATCGAAATGATGCAAACAGGAGCTTCCCGCCATGATTATTCAAGATTTGGTTTTGAAGTAGCAAGAACTTCTCCTAGACAAGCCGATTTAATTATAATCGCTGGAACTATTGTAAATAAAATGGCTCCGGTTTTAAGACGTTTATACGACCAAATGGCAGAACCTAAGTATGTAATTGCCATGGGCGCTTGTGCTATTTCAGGAGGACCATTTTTTTACAATACATATTCTGTTGTAAAAGGAGCAGACCATGTTATTCCAGTTGATGTATATGTGGCTGGATGTCCACCACGACCCGAAGCATTATTAGAAGGTATGCTGATGCTTCAAGATAAAATACGAACTGAAAACATGAAGCACAAAATAAATCCTATCGATGGATTTGATGAAGGGCAATAAAACTGAATGGATATATGACAAATGAAGCTTTACAAGATATAATAAGCAGTTGGTTTCCAAATCCAGATGCGGACAAGGTCTCTGAAATTACAGAGAACTCTGATGTAGAAGATGGTTCAGAGGAACAACCGGAAGCCCAAAAATCAATTAATCCTAGTCTTCTAGAATTTATTGAAGAAGGCTCTCAATTTTTAAATGTTTTGGTTCAACCGGAACAGTTTTACGCATTGATGAGCCAGTTAAAAACTAATGAAGAAACTTGTTTCGATTATTTGTTTTGTTTGAGCGGTGTAGATTGGGGCGAAGAATTAGGAGTTGTATATCATTTAGAATCTACAATTCACAGACATATAATTGTTGTAAAAGTTAAAACAGAGGGCAGAGAAAACCCAAACCTCGATTCGGTTTATGACATATGGGCTACTGCCGAATTTCATGAACGCGAAGTGTTCGATTTCTTCGGAATAAAATTTAATAATCATCCTAATTTAAAACGCCTCTTTTTAACCGAAGACTGGGTAGGTTTTCCATTAAGAAAGGATTATGTAGATGAAATTAATATGATCATCAAATAAGTAATGGAACAAAGAACCACAATAGATAAAAGCTTTAAATCGGAACCGTACCAAATTAACATGGGGCCTCAACATCCGGCAACGCATGGTGTTTTAAATCTTTTATTAACTATTGATGGTGAGATTATACAAAAGGTTGAACCGGATTTAGGATATATACATCGTTCCATAGAAAAAATGTGCGAACGTGATAGCTATCAGCAAAGAGTTCATGTAACAGACAGGATGGATTCTTTATCTTCAAATATAAATAATGAAGCTGTTTGTTTAGTTGTTAAAAACGCTTTGGAATTAGAAGTTCCCGAGCGCGTAAAAGTAATTAGAGCCATTATTCGTGAACTCACAAGAATTTC
>JADFSQ010000246.1 GCA_022560715.1 Bacteroidota bacterium | reverse complement strand
ATAATAATGGGCACTATTTTTTTGGACACGAAACGGGGTGGGCATCAAAAGATTTATTCTTGGTTAATCTTTGAATACTGTGATCATTTAGGTTCATGATGTAAATCTTAAATTCATCCCATATTCCACTACCTCCAACTGATCCATAGTCCCTTGTTGTATGAAACCCAAGTTGTCGTCCGTCCGGTGACCATTCTGAACGTACATTCACAGCAGAATGATCATTAAGACGTTGTAAATTCGAACCAGCTGAGTTGATTAAATAATGAATTAACTGTTGAATATCAATCTCGAAAAATGAAAACCACCACCAACAATAAATATAGGTCATTGGACGGATAGTGATAATTTTTAAAAGAGTATATTTAATAAAACTTAATAGTGGTTTGACATGTAAGTGTTTCAAGATGCCCAACGCCCCATATTTGTACCGATAAGCGTTATTTAAATTTGTGTTTACTTTTTACTCCATTTTAGGACCCATTATTTCAAAATCAGCATCCATCCAGCTTTTTTCAATTAACGCTTCCATTCGTGAAACATTTTCAGAATCGTTTAGGTTTTGGTAAGCTAACATTAAGCCATGATGTGCCCAACCATTTTTTGGTAAGCGTTTTAAATCTTCGTTATAAGTTTTTATAGCTTCATTATACTGCCCTGCTTTTATTTGAACGGTTCCTAAATGATGGCGAATAGAGAAAAACCAATCAGGTGGTTCATTATAATTTAAAGCATCTTCCATTATTACTGCTTTCATTAAAAGAGTTATACTAGCTTCATAATCTTTTACAAAAATTAGAATTTCCGCCTTTAAAACTTTTTCTGCAATTTGTACTAACTCGTAAACCGAATTTATATCCCAAACAGTAATATCTCTTAAACTTTCATCTTTGGCTAAAAGTTCAAGTTCGGATAACTCTGCTTTTGCTTTATCGAGATTATTTTGTCCTAAATGCGCCATACCTTCAGCATAATGCCGAATAGCTTTAGGGTATTTTAAATCATAAGTTTTAAGATTCATTCCTAAAATATAATCCCATTTTTTAAATTTAACAGCAACATAATATGGAATTGTATAATAGTGTTGTAAAGTTCCCCAACCTGGTTGCTTCATTAATTCAGGGCTCACATGTTCGGATACTTTGTTAGCGCCAATCATTGCCCAATGGCTATTACCTTCTAAAGTAGCTGTGGCTGCCATAAAATGATAGTTATGTGGATAATATGCTAATGGATATGCACCTTGCGCATGACAAGTAGTAACGTAAGTGCTATCTGCTTTAACAGCAGCGATGTTAGATAATGTGCCTTTGTGATATTCGCCAGTTCTTATATAAACATGTGAAGGCATATGTAATAAATGTCCTGAACCAGAAACTAACCCATCATCAAAAACTTTTGCTGAAGCATTAGAACGTTCAGGTGTATTTGATGCTTCTACAGCATGTATATAAAAATGATGTGCTCCAGGATGCGTTGGATTCTTCTCAATTAAAGTCTCTAAAAGGGCGACAATTTCTATTGTCCATGGTTTTTCCGTTCCATCTTTTTCATTAAGATCCCAAGGATGTAGATTCATAATGGACTCGGCATAAAGAGAACTTATTTCTGTATCGTCAGGATATTGAGCATATAAAGCTTTCATCGCATTGGAGTAGTTCATATCAAGCTGACTTCTATCTTCTGGCGGTTCTGCAACATATCGTAAAGCCATGACATCAATAAACTGTCTTTCTTTTTCAGTTCCATTTATTGCAAGTGCTTTTGCTTTTTGAATGGCATCGAATGCTCTTTGGTAATTATCGTCTTCCATTCCTGCGTTATAATTTGGACCTAAAACATACGCATAACCCCAAAATGCCATAGCACAATTTGGGTCTAATTTTGATGCATAATAAAATGATCGTGCCGCTTCGGCATGATTAAAACCATAGGCAAGAGTCATTCCTTGATTAAAATAGCGTTGTACTAAAGTGTCTTTAGTGGTTATAGGATAATTAACAGCATCCAATCCAGGAAGCAAAGGCGCAACATTATCTTTTTTGTACCATTCGGCATCTGTAATTTGTGGCACACAAACATATCTGGAAGATGGTGGAGATTTTGTAACTATAATAGTTTCATTTTTTGAGTTTTTACATGAAAATGTAAAAAGAAGCAATCCAAGAGCAACAAAAACTAAATTTCTCATAACCATAAATATTTGATTAATAGCCTATTTAAGCATTAAAGATATGAAAAAAATAATATAGGATTTGTTAAAACAAATCATTCAAAACCTTTGCTAATCTTATTCCAGCAATTTGTAATTGTGAGCGTACAGTTTTAAAATGGTCGTATGAGTAACGATAACGTAAATTTTCATCTTCTTTAACTGATGCATAAACTTTTTTGGTTAATTGATGAGTTTCATTAATCCAATTTTCAACAGAGCCTTTTTGAATTGCTTTTACTTGTTCTTTTGTTAAAACAGCTGCATTTTTGGCTAATTCAATATAACTCATATTGTAACCATTTATCATTTCGGTATCCCAAACACGATGTAAATTTGTGTTTTTATAAAACCATTTAAATTTAAAGTCGTTACCACCTTTATCTTCTGCAAGACCAACATGCATAGGTTGATGTAAATCGCCAATAAAATGAATGAGTAATTTTAAATAAAATGCTTTATCTGCATCACTCGAATTTTCGTCTTTGATGACTTTTATACAATAAGCAATTCCAGTAGCTAAATCTCCTTTAGGATTTTTTTCTGAATCTTCGTAATTAGAATCTAATGGCATATTTACATAATGCCAGGTATAAAAATTGTTGTAACGTTTATCCGATTTTATTTCGTCGGCAAAAGTAGAAACAAAGGCTAATGATTTGCCATGAAGCAGTTTCTTGATTTTTCGTTTTGTACTTGATTTTAAATAGTTTTCTGCAATTTCGCCAACAGTACGATGTCCAGTAGCATTCCATCTTAATGAAGAATTTCCATTAAAAGAAAATAGAAATAATACTATAAATATATATGTAAGTTTTGTTTTCATACTAATTAATGTTTTTGCTAATTTATAAATTACTTATGTAAAAAACCTTAAAATATAATTAACATAGATATACTGCTAACTGAACACTGAACACTGAACACTGATTACTGAAAACTATTTCCTTTTATTACGTCTGTTATAATTTTTGTCGCCACGTGTTTTAGGTTTTTTGTATTTAGCAGCAATCTTAAATTTATACGAACCTCCTAAATTTTCTTTTTTGTTCTTATCTTTCTTTTCGTGAAAAGCCGGTCCAGGCGCATCTTCATCATATTTTCTTTTGATAGGATTGTAGTGTTCTATAATTTTTGGTCGCTCTTCTTCAATAAGTTCGGTAGAAACTTCTACATCTTCAGGAAAATCTATTAATGGAATCTGCATTTGCATTAAATCCTCTATAAGCTGTAAACCTTTTTGTTCTTTTTTGGTTGAAAAAAGTAGTGAATTGCCTTCTTTTTCAGCACGTCCACTTCTACCAATTCTGTGCATATAATTTTCAGGAAAATCTGGCGTATCAAAATTTATAACATGACTAATATTATCAATATCCAATCCACGAGCCATCACATCTGTAGCAATTAAAATACGATTTTCTCCTCGTCTAAATTGCTCAATACTTCTCAGCCTGTAGTTTTGTGTTTTGTTAGAATGTATCACACAACATTCGTCATTAAAAGTGATTTCTAAATCTTCAAACAATCGGTCTGCCATACGTTTAAAAGCAACAAAAATCAGCACTTTATTAAATGTTTCTTTATCTTGAAGTAAATGATTTGTCAAATTTAATTTGGTATGATAATTAGGAACATTATAGCGTTGTTGTGCAATATTATCTAAAGGTGTACCAGATGCAGCTACCGAAATGCGTATCGGATTTACAAAAAAAGTGTTAATTATAGCATCAACATCATGCGTCATCGTTGCCGAAAACATAATGTTTTGTCTGCGTTGTGGAAGAATATCGAAAATATTTATTATCTGATGTCTAAACCCAAGGTCTAACATAACATCTACTTCATCTATCACCAACTTCTGAATAGATTTTAATTGAAGCACATGACTAAC
>JADFSQ010000245.1 GCA_022560715.1 Bacteroidota bacterium | reverse complement strand
AATCTTAATTATTTCACTTGGTCTTACTATTTACAACTCTTTTAAACCAAATGAAGTAATTGAAGATACTGAGTCAATTACTAAAGAAAAACAATCTGAAGAAGATGCTATTGAAGAATTAGAATCGTTAGAAATTGAAGATTAGCATTTTTTTTACTTTTATACCCAAACCAAATAGCTTCACGTATTTTTAATTGCGTTCTTTTTCCTTTTTATCTTCGTTAAAATTTTTAACCGTAGCCTTGCTATGCTTAAAATTTTTGCCTTGCTAAAAGAAAAAATAATTCTACCTAAAAACCGAAAAGCTATTTGGTTTGGGTATATTTGCTTGTTTTTAATTGCTTCTTTTGTGAAAATACTTTTGTTTACTACAGCATTATCGTTTGTTGGTTCCTGTGCAACACTCAGCCACAACGAAAAAATTCAAGAAATTAAAGACAATATTGTAATTGAACAACCGGCTAAAATAATGGCTTATGCCAATACTATTACTGGAAAAGAATTAGAAAAGCATTTATACACCTTTTCATCTGATGAGTTTCAAGGGAGGGAAGTTGGCAGTCCAGGTCAAAAGTGTGCAGTTAACTTCCTTAAAGAGTATTATATAAATGAAGGTATTCCTTCAGCAAAGGGAGAAAGAAATTACTTTCAAACTGTACCAAAATCGTATTTGGGAAGTGACTATAACGTTTCTGAAAATGTTTTAGCTTTTATTAAAGGCTCCCAAAAACCTGAAGAAGTTATTATTATTTCGGCACACCTTGACCATGTAGGTATTACAGAAGAAGGCAAAATTAATAATGGTGCAGATGATAATGGTTCTGGAACAGTTGCACTTTTAGAAATGGCTCAGGCATTTAAAAAGGCACAAAACGAAGGTTTTGGACCTAAACGAAGCATTTTATTTTTACATGTAACTGCCGAAGAAATTGGACTCCAAGGCTCTTTATATTATACACAAAATCCAGTATTTCCATTAAAAAACACAATCGCTAACCTAAATATTGATATGATAGGTCGTGTTGATAGATACCATAAAGACAATACAAATTATATATATCTTATTGGTGCAGACCGTTTAAGTACTGAGTTACATTATATTTCTGAAGCTATAAATACAGCATTTTTTAATTTAGAATTAAATTATAAATATAATGCCGAAGGTGAAAACCATCGCTATTATTATAGATCCGACCATTACAATTTTGCAAAAAATAGGATTCCTATTATTTTTTATTTTAATGGTGAGCATGAAGACTATCATCAACCAACTGATACAGCTGACAAAATAGATTATCCATTATTGGAAAAACGCACACGATTTATCTTTGCTACTGCCTGGCAACTCGCCAATCAGGAAAAAGCCATTATTGCAGATAAATATTAATGTGAAAAAATGTTAAATAAGAGCGTAACAAATTTTATCCTCTTTCTTTTTTGTAATATCGCAACTACTTTTAAATCCATAATTTTATAGAATGAAGAAAATATTATTTATTTTAGGAATTACAGCAGTTATTTACTCATGTGGAACGTCTAAAAGCACCAATACTACTCAAACAAAAGTTAATATTCCTGTAGATATCACGGAGTTTGCAAATACAATAACATCGGTAGAATTAAAGGAAATGCTTTATACCTATGCTTCCGATGCGTTTGAAGGTCGCGAAACTGCTCAACCAGGACAGAAAAAAGCCGTAGAATACATAAAAAATCATTATGTAAATCTTGGAATTCCTTCTCCAATTTCTGAAGGAGATTATTTTCAGGAAGTGCCGTTACAAATAGTTAAAACTCCAAAAACTATACTAACTGTAAATGGAACTGCATTTAATTATTTCGATGATTATATTTCGCTAACTGCAGCACCAACTGGAAAAATAAATACAAATGAAATTGTGTATTTAGGCTATGGTATCGATCATGAAAATTATAGTGATTATAGTACTATAGATGTAACAGGAAAAATTGTCGTTGTAAAAGGTGGTGAACCAAAAAATGAAGATGGTACTTATAAAGTTAGTGGAACAACCGAGATTTCTAAATGGTCTAACGGAAGACAAGCCCTTTCCACAAAAAGAGACGCAGCTAAAAAAAGAGGTGCCAAAGCAATATTCTTTATGGATAATACTCTTTTTTCAAGATATTCTGGTTTTTTCAAAAGGATAGCAAACAATGGTGGAAGTTATCGTTTGACTTTAATAAGTCCGGAAAAAGAAATTTATTTTTTCTTAATTAATGAGGTATTAGGAAAAGCTTTAGTTGGCAACATTAATGAAAGCGAAACTACTGCTGTAATAAAAAATAATATAGAAGTAAGCTATGAAAGTATTACAGAAACAACATCGTCCGAAAATGTTGTGGCTTATATAAAAGGTAGTGAAAAACCTGACGAATACATTGTTATTTCTGCACATTTAGATCATATTGGTATGCATGATGGTGTTGTAAACAATGGTGCCGACGACGATGGCTCAGGAACGGTTGCCGTATTAGAAATTGCCGAAGCTTTTAAAGAAGCCTTAAATAAGGGTTACAGACCAAAACGATCTATTTTATTTATGCATGTTACTGGTGAGGAAAAAGGACTATTAGGTTCAAAATATTATACAGATTACGACCCTATTGTACCTTTAGAAAATACTGTTGTGGATCTTAATATTGATATGATTGGACGAACAGACCCAAAACGTGAAGGTGGAAACCGAAACTATATTTATTTAATAGGAAGCGATATATTGAGTACCGAATTGCACAACATTTCAGAAGAGGTAAACACTAAATGTTGTAATATAGAATTAGATTATAAATACAATGACATAAACGACCCGAACCGTTTTTATTACCGTTCAGACCATTACAATTTTGCAAAAAATAATATTCCTGTTATCTTTTATTTTAATGGCACACATGCCGATTACCATAAACCAACAGATACTCCCGATAAAATTGAATACGATTTATTGGAAAACAGAGCACGATTAGTATTTTATACTGCCTGGGAACTTGCAAATCGTGATAAAAGAATTGTATTAGATAAAGTTACAAACTAAATTTATCAAGAATTAAGTTTACTAAAAAAAGCCTTTCAGAATTACTGAAAGGCTTTAATTTTGGGTGGAAGATGGGGCTCACTTCGACTACGCTCAGCACAGGCTTCTCGCCTATATTACTTCGGTCTATTGTAAAACAAAAAGTCCCAATATAAAATCAGGACTTTAATTTTGGGTGGAAGATGGGGCTCGAACCCACGACCCTTGGTACCACAAACCAATGCTCTAACCAACTGAGCTACAACCACCATTTATTTTTAAGATAAAAACAATATTTTTATCTTTAGTACTCTAACCTCCCGATAGCTATCGGGATGAGCTACAACCACCATTTTAATAAGATTGCAAATGTAAATTATTTCAAATTTTTAGCAAAGCCTTTTTAATAATTTATTATTTAATATCAAACAAACTATTAACAGCCAAGTAACGCTCAACAGTAAAACCTTCGCCATGCTCTACTCCTACCAAACGTCCTAAATCTCGTGCACGATACTCAATACTGTTTGTAAAATTTTTACTGGAAATCGGTGTTTCAGGTTCTTTACTTTTTGCATCATAAAACTGTGTTTTATAAGCTAAAACCGCTTGCATTTTTTTATTCATGAATCCCGAAACATCAACAACAAAATCAGGTTCTAAATTTTTCCATTGTATATAATGATAGACCTGTTTTGGTCGCCAAGGGTCTTGCCAATTTTCTTCATCTTCATATTGGCTAGATTCCTGCACATCATTTAATATAATGAACTCTAATTCTTCAGAGACTTCGGGAAAGTGTTGTAATAGTTTGGTAAGAGTTTTTTCAGTCCTTTGTATGTGTTCGTCAGAAAAAGGTACGTCTTCATTGTAGTTATATAAGGTTACTTCTTTGTCTCCCAGTTTGAAAATAATCTGCTCGTGAGGCAACCCCTTTTCTCTGTACTCTTCCGAGTAGTACCATCTGCTATGCTCATGCTCGTTCCTTACCACATCCCCATAGTCTGGGTCTTCCCCTTCAATTTTGACACCGGCAAAGTATTCGTATTGGGCTTTCTCTTTATCGTCAGTT
>JADFSQ010000244.1 GCA_022560715.1 Bacteroidota bacterium | reverse complement strand
GCGCAACCGCCAAAACGATCTGGCCCAAAACTGGAATTTTGAAATTTCAAATTACTAAATTATCTGAAAATCAATCAACTATTTAACAAAATTTTTAAAACTATATCAAACAAAATTTATGTAGTTTTGCTATATAAAATACCGCTAAGTTTAATTAAATAAGATTTCCGCCTACGCGGAAAATGAAAAAAGATTCCCAATCAAGTTGGGAAATAAATATGAAAAATATAGCCTTATACTCTACTCACGTAAATCTTGGTGCAAAAATGGTGCCTTTTGCTGGCTACAATATGCCTGTGCAATACGAAGGTGTAAATATTGAGCACCAAACCGTTAGAAATGCAGTTGGTGTGTTTGATGTTTCGCACATGGGCGAATTTTTAATTGAAGGCAAAAATGCTCTGGCTTTAATACAAAAAGTTTGCAGTAATGACGCTTCAAAATTAACAGTTGGAAAAGCACAATACAGTTGTTTTCCGAATGATAATGGTGGTATTGTGGACGACCTTATTGTGTATAAAATAAAAGAAGAAACCTACCTTTTAGTTGTTAATGCAAGTAATATTGAAAAGGATTGGAATTGGATTCAATCTAAAAACGATGTTGGTGCAACGATGAGAAATGTTTCGGAAGGTTACTCCTTGCTGGCAATTCAAGGTCCGAAAGCCATTGAAGCCATGCAGCCATTAAGCAGTCATGACCTTTCTGAAATAAAATTCTATAATTTTATAGTCGGCGATTTCGCAGGAATAGAATACGTCATTATCTCGGCAACTGGTTACACAGGAAGCGGTGGATTTGAAATTTACTGCAAGAACAACGAAGTACAACAAGTTTGGGATAAGGTGTTTGAAGCTGGTGCAGATTATGGAATTAAACCCATTGGTTTGGCTGCTCGTGATACGCTGCGTTTAGAAATGGGGTATTGCCTATACGGAAATGATATAGACGAAACCACTTCGCCTATTGAAGCTGGTTTGGGATGGATTACAAAATTTACAAAAGAATTCACAAACAGCAAAGCTCTTGAAGCAGAAAAAGAAAACGGAACGAAACGCAAATTGGTTGCTTTTGAATTGAATGAACGTGGTATTCCGCGTCATGGTTATGATATTGTTGATGATAGTGGAACTAAAATTGGAGTGGTTACTTCAGGCACGATGTCACCTTCGCTAAAAAAAGGAATAGGTTTAGGATATGTGGCTTCTGCTTTTGCAAATGTAGATGGCAAAATAAATATTCAGATTCGTAAAAATGCGATTCCTGCAACCATAATTAAACTTCCATTTTATAAGGGATAACAAAAAGTTTGCTTTATTTTGAGGTGATGTAATGAAGAAGATTCTCAGTAAACATAAAATTTTAATTCTCGGAGCTAGCGGATTTATTGGCAATGCCATTTATAAAGAGCTATGCTCCTATTTTGACACCTTTGGAACGTATTATACAAATGATATTTCATTTAATGGAAACCATCATTTTTTTCAGTATAACATAGAAGAAGACGATATTTTCGATATTCTCGAAGCCGTTAAACCAACGATCATTATTTCGTCACTACGTGGCGATTTTTCGTCACAAATAACTGCACATCTTCACATTATATAATATTTAGCGCATCATAAATGTAAACTTATTTTTATATCGTCTGCCAATGTTTTTGATGCTTACAGCAAGTATCCGAGTTATGAAACCGATAAAACCCTAAGTGAAAGTATTTATGGTCGTTTAAAAATTAAGATTGAAAACATGCTGTTGCGTTTGCCAAAACGCAAATATGCAATTATAAGATTGCCAATGGTATTTGGAGTTCTATCACCAAGAATTGAAAAAATAAAAAAGCAACTTAAAGAAAATACACCTATTGAAGTGTTTCCAAAATTAGTAATGAATGTTACAACAGATAAAAGGCTCTCACAACAAATTCATTACATTATAAATAGAAATAAATCAGGGGTTTTTCATTTGGGAAGTAAAGATTTGGTGCATCATGATGATTTTATAAAAGAAGTGATTACTAAACTCGGAGATTACGAACCTGTTTTTAAACACGTTTATACAACAAACGAAGACAGATACTTGGCAGTATTACCAAAAACCAATCCATTGCCAAAACATTTACAGCTTTATAGTTTAGAAATTTTATCAGATTTAGAACTATAATTGTATATTAAAGACCATTGTTGTCAGGTATAGATATAAGACTCCCGCAAATTTCGGGACAAGCTGCTTTGCTGAAAGAAAAAAGATAAAAGACTTGTTTTTAGATAATTATTAATCGGTTGAATACAAATTGTAAAAAAAAGTAAAATTGCAATAATCGAAAATAAAAAGTTAAATTTATGAAAAGTAAGTTTTCTAACCTGTCTGCCGACAAGGCAGGAATAAAAACTCTTGAATTAGCTGATTTTATTGGCGAAAGTAAAGTTTCGAAATTTTTAAACGAACAAAAATAATTAGATACCTAAACTTAAAAACAAAGATTATGAAAAAACTTTCAGAAGAAGATATAGAAAAACGCCTTTTACGATTTCCGGATTGGGAGTATTATGACAATGCTATTCATACCGAATTTGAATTTGATAATTTCAAAGATTGCTTTAGTGCCATGAGCCGAATTGCCTTTGAATGCGAAGCTTTAAACCATCATCCTAATTGGTCAAACGTTTACAATACCTTAAACATTTCGTTGTCAACGCACGATGCCAATGGTGTAACCGAAAAAGATTTTAAACTCGCCGAAGCTATTGAAGGCATAGTAGAAGTTGAAGAATAAAAAAAGTCTACAGTCTCCAGTCAGCAGTATGCAGTAGCAGTTTGCAGTATTTATAATTTTTAATTAAAGCCTTTTAAGCGTTTCAGGGTTTCATTTCTCCATACTTTTTTTAAATTTGCTACGCAATCGTTAACTCTAAATACTTTTAACTTTAGGCACTTAAAACTTTAGACACTTTTAACTTTTAACTTAAAAAATGGGAAGAGCTTTTGAATTTCGTAAAGCACGTAAAATGAAACGTTGGTCAGCAATGAGCAAGGCTTTTACACGTATTGGCAAAGACATTGTAATGGCGGTAAAAGAAAGTGGTCCAGACCCAAACAGCAATTCACGTTTACGCGCAGTTATTCAAAATGCAAAGGCAGTAAATATGCCTAAAGACAATGTAGAACGTGCCATAAAACGTGCCAGCGATAAAAGTCTTGGCGATTATAAAGAAGTCTTGTTTGAAGGTTATGCGCCTCACGGCGTTGCCATACTTGTTGAAACTGCAACCGATAATAATACAAGAACAGTAGCCAATGTACGTAGCTATTTTAATAAGTATAATGGCAGCCTTGGTACTTCGGGCTCAGTAGTTTTTATGTTCGACCATACCTGCAATTTTAGGATTCCGAGTGAAGGTTTAGATGCTGAAGAAATAGAACTGGAATTCATAGATTTTGGAGCCGAAGAAGTTTTTGCTGATGATGATGGTATTTTAATTTATGCTCCTTTTGAAAGTTTTGGAGCTATCCAAGCTGAACTTGAAAAACGTGAGATAGAAATCTTGTCTTCTGGTTTTGAACGCATCCCGCAAGTTACCAAACAACTATCTGCCGAAGATACAGCTGAAGTAGAAAAACTTCTGGAAAAGATTGAAGAAGACGATGATGTACAAAACGTCTATCATACGATGGAAGAAGTTTCTGAATAAACCATAAGCGTTTTTAACACGTTTAGGAAACCAATAATAACACCTTAAAGGTTGTGTTATCTCGAAATATTAACTGATAAATCCATATATTTGTTTGGATATAACGAGTTGTGCGGCATACGAAAAAGAGCCACCACACAAATAGCACATTTGGTTTTGCCACACGAAAATGCCAACCCAAAAAACCAAAAGAGCTATTTTTTGCCAACGCTCAACAAAGGAATTGAAATATTAACGAAATTTGAATCTGAGAAGATTATAAAAAAAAAGATAAATAAATTATGAGTATAGAAAAAGGATTGAATGAAAGACTGGATACAGACAAGAAAATAGAAACAAAAAAGCACTTCCAAAAACTAATCCAGACGGAACAATATATTGGAGATTTATACTCAATAAATTATGAAACAGC
>JADFSQ010000243.1 GCA_022560715.1 Bacteroidota bacterium | reverse complement strand
AAATTAGAGGTTACGGAGTAAAATGGCCTTTGCAATTCTTTTATGCATCAGTTATCCCTGTTATTTTAGTAGCTGCATTAGTTGCTAACCTGCAATTGATGGGAGGGTTATTGCAAAATTGGCTGGGGCATCCTAGTTTTTTGGGGGAGGTTGTTAATGGAGTCCCTGTCTCTGGATTCTTATTTTGGATTGGTTCTACTGATATTGTATCAGCAATTATAACCGGAAGCTGGCGTTGGATATTTTTATTCCAAACAATAGTCGTTTCACGCTGATTTGTAATTCCGATAGCTACTACTTCTTGATTTGAAGCATCAGCTAAATTTAAAACTTTTTTTGCAGAAGAAATTTGCGATTCCCAAATCTCTATAGGATTATGCTCAACCCAACCTGGTTGTGGGAAAATTTGCTCGAAATCCTGTTGAGCGATTTCAACAGGTTCTCCTTTGTGATTGAAAAGTACTGCTCTGGATGAAGTTGTACCTTGATCTAAAGACATTATAAGTTTTGTATTCATTTTTAGATTCTTTAATTACTTTATAAAATTGTTGCTTTTATTTTATTCCAAACTTTTGATAATGCAACCGCAGAAACTAGTGCAACTCCAGTTAAAATTATAGCCAAACTATAATCGCCATAAATCCAATATCCTGTAGCGAACATGATAGAATATATTAATACACACCCAATTAACATTGCGATTATTCCTGATGGAACACTCCATCCTTCATTGCTGTCAATTAAAACAATATTTTCATCTGAAGCATCATCAATTACTTTTGTCCATCCAGGGCCTCCTGGTTGAATTTTCTTATAGAAATTTTGTAAAACTTCTTTACTTTCTGCTCTTGTTAAATAGGTTACCGCGACCCAAACTATTGTTGTTACTAAAACTACCGTAGGGAATTTAGCATAAGAAGGCATGAGTCCATCATCGCCAAAAAAGTAATCTCCTAAAAATGTAAAATTCAAAAGTATTGAAACAATTCCAGAAACAAGCATCGCAGAAATTTCGCTCCATGCATTTATGCGCCACCAAAACCAACGCAAAATAAATATTAACCCTGTTCCAGCGCCAAACATTAAAATAATGTCGAATAATTGAAGCGCATTTGTTAATACAAGTGCTAATAATGCGCTGAACACCATTAAGATTATTGTCGAAATCCTGCCAACTCTAACCAACTCTTTTTCTGAAGCACCTTTATTAATTTGTTGTTTGTAAAAATCGTTTACTATGTAAGATGCTCCCCAATTTAAATGTGTTGAAATAGTACTCATATAAGCTGCAACTAAAGATGCTAATACCAATCCTAACAACCCACTCGGAAGCATGGTAAGCATTGCAGAATATGCTAAATCGTGTCCTAATTTGTCTTCAGAAACCAATGGAAACGCTTCTTGAATACTTGCTAAATCAGGAAATATAATGAGTGATGCTAAAGCTACAATTATCCATGGCCAAGGACGTAAAGCATAATGCATAATGTTAAAGAAAAACGTTGCACCAATGGCATGGTTTTCATCTTTTGCTGCCAACATACGCTGTGCAATATAACCTCCACCTCCTGGTTCTGCTCCTGGATACCACGAACTCCACCATTGCACAGCTAAAGGAATTATTAACAGAGTAATAAGTGTTTCTTTGTCGTTAAAGTCTGGCAAGATAGATAACTTATCTACCACATTTTCATGCTGAAGTAAGGCTTCCAACCCACCAATTTCTGGCAGACCAACCAAATAATAAGCAGCGCCTATTGCACCTGCCATAGCTGTAAAAAATAAAATAAAATCGGTATAAACTACTCCTCTAAATCCTCCTAAAGCACTAAATATTACAGTAATAACTCCTGCATAAACAACCGTTTCCCAAGGCTGCAATCCTAACATAATGCTACCTATTTTAATTGCGGCAAGTGTAACACCTGCCATAGCCAAAACGTTAAAAATAATACCGAGATATACTGCTCTAAAACTCCGTAAAAATCGCGCTGGTGCTCCTCCATAGCGCAACTCGTAAAATTCAATATCTGTGTTTACTTTAGATTTTCGCCATAATTTGGCATATACAAAAACGGTAAGCAATCCTGTAATTAGAAAAGCCCACCATACCCAATTTCCTGAAACGCCATTGTTTCTAACAATATCAGTCACTAAATTTGGTGTGTCTGTCGAAAATGTTGTAGCAACCATCGATACGCCGAGCAACCACCAAGGCATATTACGCCCTGATAAAAAATATTCAGCTGAACTTTTTCCAGATTTTTTAGAAACATATATTCCAATAAATAATGTAATTGTGAGAAAAAATATTATAAGTACAAAATCTAATGTGGATAAGTCAACCATTTTGATATTAGTTTTTTAAAGCCGTAAGTTAATTTTTTTTTTATCACATTCGAAATAATTTTATTTATAATCTTTATTGTTTCTTATAAATCTTTAATACGTTTGTAGTTCTCTTTTTATATTATAATTTAATTTCAACATTAACCCTGTTATCGAATAATGAAATTATTTAATCAAAATAGTATCGCACACAAAAAGGCCGGAGTATTTGAAGAAACACGTTATGAAAAGATTCATAATGTGATTTTTAATTCTTCAAACGAGGCTTCTCTTATTGTTGCACAAGAAATAGCTGATTTAATTAAAGAAAAAGACGCATTAAACAAACCTTGCGTATTAGGTTTAGCAACCGGTTCTTCGCCTGTTAAAGTTTATGAAGAGCTTGTACGACTGCATAAAGAGGAAGGTTTAAGCTTTGCAAATGTAATTACATTTAATCTGGATGAATATTATCCAATGGATAAAAACAGTATTCATAGCTATTATTACTTTATGCATGAACACCTTTTTAATCATGTAAATATTCTTCCTGAAAATGTTAATATTCCAAATGGTAAAATAAGCAGCGAAGACTTATATCAATATTGCATCGACTATGAACTGAAAATTAAAACTGTAGGAGGTTTAGATTTTCAATTGTTAGGAATTGGTAGAACCGGACATATTGGATTTAATGAACCTGGATCTCATTTTAATTCTGGAACACGAAATATTACTTTGGATTACATAACACGAGTAGATGCTGCTCCATCATTTTTAGGTATAGATAATGTTCCTCGAAAAGCTATTACAATGGGAATTGGAACTGTACGGAAAGCCAAAAGAATAGTCCTTTTAGCTTGGGGAGTCAATAAGGCCGAAATCATAAAAAAGACTATTGAAGGAGAGATAACATCAATAGTTCCTGCTACTTATTTACAAGATCACAATAATACTACTTTTATATTAGATGAAAGTGCATCGAGTGAACTTACACGTATAAAAACACCTTGGTTAGTAAGTTCTTGTGTTTGGACTGAAACTCTTAAATCAAAATCTGTCGTATGGCTTAGCGAACTGTTAAACAAACCTTTCTTAAAATTAACTGATAAGGATTATAACAATAATGGTATGTCTGCCCTTTTAACAGAAGAAGGCACCGCTTATGATTTAAACATCAAAATGTTTAATAAGCTACAACACACAATCACAGGTTGGCCTGGAGGAAAACCTAATTCTGATGATACTAATCGTCCGGAGCGTTCTACTCCAGAAAAGAAACGTGTTATTATATTTAGTCCTCATCCTGACGATGACGTTATTTCCATGGGCGGCACTTTTGATAGGTTGGTAGAACAAGGACATGAGGTACATATTGCTTATCAAACTTCTGGAAATATTGCAGTATCTGATGAAGAAGCTTTGAAATTTGCAGAAATAGCACAATCGCTGAATTCAGACTCAAAAAATACGCAAACAATTATCAGCTTTTTAAACCGAAAAACAGACCACGATACCGATTCTTTAGAAATACGAAAATTAAAAGGTCTCATTAGAAAAAGTGAATCTTTGGCAGCAACAAGATATTTAGGATTAAAAGATGAGAATGTTCATTTTTTAAATCTTCCTTTTTATGAAACAGGAGCTATTAGAAAAAATAATCTAACGCAAGAAGATATAGATATAGTGTCCAATTTAATTGAGGTAATTAAGCCACATCAAATTTATGCTGCAGGAGATTTAACAGACCCTCATGGTACTCATAAAATTTGTTTAGATGTTCTATTTATGGCTTTAGAAGAAC
>JADFSQ010000242.1 GCA_022560715.1 Bacteroidota bacterium | reverse complement strand
AAATAGTTTATCGAAAGCCTAATCCAAATAATAATTTAGATCAAGAAAATGTTTCTAACTAGCTAAAGTTTTAATTCCTTTAACGTAATCAAGTTTAAAATTAATAAGATCGATTAAAAATAATGCTGTGCCATAATTATTTGTTTTAACGTGTTTTTCTAAAAATATAATGGTATCTATATTAGTTTGTTTATTTTCAATTGTATGACCAACGACATCAACTTTTGTAATATAAATAGAATTTAAGCAAAACATACAGCTTTCTAAATAATGCTTGCCAGAAGGATGGCAAATTTTTAATAGTGCTTTTATCTTTAATGTTAATTGGTCTCGCCCACAAAAGGCATCGATTTTTTGAATCATTAATTTTTGTAGAGTCATATTAGTATATTTTTTGTAGAGGGTTCTGTCGCATCTGATATGGCTTACTTCAAAAGAATTCTATCTTTGGTTAAAAAAAGGATGTTCAAAGGTCATTGTTTCCCCAAGTCAATTATCGTTCAAGCTGTGTACTTCAAATTTAGGTTTGGATTAAGTTATAGAGAGATAGAAGAGCTAATGTCAATAAGAGGTGTTAAAGTTGATCATGCTACTGTACAACGTTGGGTTTTTAAGTTTACTCCAATGTTAGAAAAGGAATTTAGGAAAAGAAAGAAAAGTGTAGGTAAAAGATGGCGGATGGATGAAACCTACATCAAGGTAAAGGGTCAGTGGAGATATTTGTATAGAGCAGTAGATAAACAAGGTAATACAGTAGATTTTTTACTCACAAAAAGAAGACAACGGATGAGTGCTCAATCATTTTTGATTAAAGCTATTAGGAATAATGGTAAACCAGAACTCATTAATATAGACAAGAGTGGTTCAAATAAACATGCTATACTAGTATATAATAAACGTACCTATTCAAAAATCAAGATTCGACAATGCAAGTATTTGAATAATATTGTAGAACAGGATCATAGATTTATAAAAAAGCGGATAGCCAGAGGCTTAGGCTTTAAAGAATTTGAGTCGGCAAAAAGAACCTTAACAGGAATAGAAATAGTACACATGATTCGGAAAGATCAATTGATTTCAAATAGAACATCGATGTTCAAATCATTTTATTCATTGGCGGCTTAGAAATTAATTGCCTGATTAATTTAGAGGAAAGTTCGACAGATGCGACAGAACCTTTATACGACATTGTACTAAAATACAAATTCAAAGTAATTATAGAATTACTTTTTTTATATGTTTTCTTAAAATTTAGTGAAGATAAATACAATTTATTTTTAATGATATTTGTATTTATTTTTAATTTCAAACTTCTATATTTACTGCTCAAATAAAAATTTATGACCTTATTACTTATGGCTGCCGGAAGTGGAAGCCGTTATGGAAAATTAAAACAGTTTGACGAACTTGGACCAGCAAAAGAATTCTTGTTAGAGTTTAGTATTTATGACGCTATTTACTACGGATTTGACCATATAGTTTTGGTTACTAAAGCTGTAAACCAAGATTTTTTACAAGACTATCTTTCAAGTAGATTACCAAAATCTGTTAAGTTAGATGTTGTTGTTCAAGATACAAACGATTTACCTGCAAATGCTACTATAGACACTTCTGAAAGAGAAAAACCTTGGGGAACTGCTCATGCAGTATGGTCTGCACGTCATGTAATCGATTCGGATTTTGTAATCATTAATGCTGATGATTATTATGGTAAACAGGCTTTTGAAGCAGCTTCAAAATTTATTAAAAATAACACTTCAAATTCTACTTATGCACTTGTTGGTTATGGTCTAAAAGATACTTTATCAGATTTTGGTTCGGTGTCTCGTGGTGTTTGCAGTGTAAATGGTGAAAAATTAATTTCGATTGAAGAACTAACAAAAATTGAAGCAAAAGATGGTATTATCAAGGATGAAGTTTCAGATAGAATATTGGCTTCCGACTCAATTGTATCTATGAATTTCTGGATTTGTAATACTTCTATCTTCAATTATATTGAAACCTATTTCAGTAAGTTTTTACAAAATCCGGAAAATCTCGAAAAAAGTGAAATCTATTTGCCATTCGTAGCACAAGAAATGATGGCGAATGGATTAATAAATATTAATGTTTTAGCTTCTAATAGTGCGTGGTTTGGTGTAACATATTATGCCGACAAGGAAGAAGCAGTTACTACCTTGGCTCAATTAACAAATGAAAGGAAATATCCAAGTCCAATTTGGAAATAAGGCTTATTTATGGTTTTGACTTTATTTCAAAACCTTTATATTTCCATTTGGCAATACCACCATCTAAATCGTAGATTTTAACAAACCCTGCATCTTTCATCTTAGCAGCACATTTTGCACTTCTATTTCCAGATTTACAATACACTATAACAGGTTTCGATTTATCAAGCTTTTCAATTTCAGTATCAAATGAAGATGAATTATAATCTATATTTTGAGCGTTTTCAATATAACCTGTTTTAAATTCTTCAGATGTTCTAACATCAACAAGTTGTACATCTTCTAATTGAGATAACTCTTGCATTTCTTCAGCAGTAATAATTTGTATTTCTCCATCCATATTGTTTTTACAACTATAACTAAATACAGTTGCAACAACAAACAGAATAGCGAGGTAAGATTTCATACTTTAGTCTATATGCAAAATTAACATTTCTTTAGCATATATTATTATAGACGAAAAAAAACCTGAAATGTTACAATTTATGTTAAATTTTTATGGAGCATCCAATGGCTCGGGTTTTTGTTTCTGTAACTTCTTTACCTTTTAGTAAGGCATCAACTGCATTTTCAACATATCTTTTTGTTACTGCTGAAGCATCTTTATAATTATTATCTACCGCTCCAATATATTTAACTACATTACCTTTATTGGTTTTTTGTAACACATAAATATGTGGTGTTTTAGTGGCTCCATATTGAGGAAATATTTTTTGTCCTTCATCCATTAAATACGGAAATGTAAAGCCTTTTTCTTTAGCTCTTGTTTTCATAGCTTCCATATTATCTCCAGGCATTATATCAGTATTATTAGGCATAATTGCAATAACAGGATATCCTTTTGAAGCATATTTTTTGTTTAATGCTTCTATTCTGTCTTCATATAAAACTGCATAAGGACAGGTGTTACAAGTAAATGTTATAATGAATCCTTTAACATCGTTAAAATCTGACAAGGATACTATTTTACCATCAATATTCATTAATTTAAAGTCTGTGGCAATATCTCCTATATCATAACCTTTTTCGACTGAAACCATTTTGTTTACTGCAAACGCACTCACCAAAAGCACAACAGCTAAAATTGAAATTGTTTTAAAAATTTTACTCACAATAATTTTATTTGCTCTTTGGAGTTCGTGATTTTTCTTTGAAAAGTTCATAAGATTTAGTTTAAAAATTGTTTTACTTCGTTTTCTAACTCGTTATAAGTAAAAGTACGTTCGTAAAATTGTCGTTTTTCTTTATTATATATTATTGTTACAGGTATTGCTCCAGTCCATTCTTCGCTTACTTTAGACATCCACGAATTCATATCTGGATCATCCAATACAACCACTTTAGATTGCAGTTTGTGCTTTTTTATATATGGTTTTAGTTTTTTATCATAGTTAAAAGGGAAATCCAAGCTCACTAAAAGCACTTCAACATTTTTATTTTTATAGTTGGCATTAAGTTTTTCAAAATGAGGTATTTCTTTTATACATGGCGCACACCAAGTCGCCCAGAAATTAACAACATAAACTTTATCGCCTTGTTTATTTAACAACGGTTCTAAACCATCAAAGTCATACACCTCTAGTTCAATTGTATCATCAACTTCTGTAATAGCAATTGCATCTTGTTTTACTTCACTGTTACATGAAAATAATAAGATTATTATTAACAAAACGATATATTTCATGTGTTCAAATTTATCATTTTTTATAGGTCACATGCTGCCTGCCTGCCGCAGGCAGGTTCGCTATTAATCATTTTCTTTTGGTTACAAGCTTTTTAACATGCTCGTTTCATGCCATAAAGTTATCAATCCGTTATTAGCCTTATACACTTTTAACAAAAAATTATCTAAAGTGAAAAACAGTTGCAATTTAATTTTAGACTTATTTTTTTAATAAATAGTTTGATAAATAAATTTTCA
>JADFSQ010000241.1 GCA_022560715.1 Bacteroidota bacterium | reverse complement strand
GACGCCAAATAATCAAACACCCAACGAAGCCCGGCTTCATGATTTGGTGCACTATTGTCGACGACTGGCTCTGGAAGAAACCGATAACGCTCGAGCAATACATCGCCTTCCGACGGGATGAAGAGGGCGACCGCGTCGAGAAGGACGTCCGAGATATCGCCAAGATGATCGCCGACGGGAAAAAACCGTACCACCAATTTACGCTGACATACGCCCAATGCGAGAAGACCAGGAAAAACAAATAATGGACTTGTGATAAAATTATCAAGCTTTGGTTTTTTAATACTTTCGAATAAAATATTGCTTTGTTTTACCAAAGGTTTTGATGAGTTAATTGTAGCGTTTTCAAAAAATAAATAAATATATTTAGGCAAAAACATGTGCTCAATTGCTGTAGCTTTTTTATCAATAACAGAGCCAAGAGCAATATCAATGCCAAAACCACCCCAGGAATTTCTATCGACTTGGTCGTGAATTAGTCGTCTGAATGTTTTTTGTGTAAATACATCAGGTTCATTAAAGTTTATATCTTCTTTTAATATTATTGGAATTACATCTCTAATTTTTGTTGCACAGTTATCAAAGAAAAAATCGTACAAATAATATTGATTTTCAGGTTTGTAATTATTAACTAAAAAATCAAAAAGGGTCTGTTTCTCAAATTGAGATAAGTTTAAAACCTGTTCCTTTACTGTACGATTCTGTGAAATGTAAAAATTAATAAAATTTTTATATTGATTTTTTTCTATTCTGTAGTTAAGCTTTCCTCTTGCAAATTTTGTATAAAAATTGGGTGTATCAAAATCAAAAACTCCGTAGTTGTATGTGTAATCTATACCTAAAAGAGTATCTTTTATTCTAAATGCATTATGACCAAATGAATCGTTTAGAGAAGTGCCAGGACCTATTGTAAGCACACTAATTTCTGCTTGAGAAGAAAGTTGTTTTTGTTGTGCATTTATCTTAGTAAAAAGAAAAAAAAGCAAAATTATGGCGAATAGTTTTATGTTCATTTTTAAATGCGTAGAATTTATTAATAATTTAATAACTCTTCAAAATTATGAATTTATATGTATTCTCTTCTTTAAGAAAATAATTTGTCATTTAATAAGAACAAGTCTTTATTCTTACTTCTAAAAGCGAAGCGATCTTATATCTTATAAAAAGTTATCTAAAAATACTAAAATCTAACTTTAAAGAAAATACATTAGAATATAATGCGACACTTTGGTCACCAATATCTGTAAAAGCATAATCTATTTCAATGCCGTTATACTTAAAACCAACACCAAAACTAGGTTGAAAGGTTAAGTTTTCAGTATTGTCAATTTGTAATTCATTTTGAAAATTTCCAACTCCAACACGTAAAAACACAAGATCTGTATAACCAAATTCAAAACCAAGGGCAGGATTAATACTTGCAAACGATGTTGAAATAATATCATTAGTTTCAGCAAACCTTATATTAAGGTCAAATTCGGCACGAAGCGTATAATCGTAATTAAATACAAACATTTTAGAAATACCAATTTGCAATTTAGGAAGTGTCAATTCAGTTCCTTCAGGTGGTTCTTGATTTTGACCATCAATAGCGTTTTTAATATCTTCAAGTTTGTCTTTATCAAAAGACCACGAATTAAATGTTGTGGTAATATCTCTTACCATAATGCCAAATTTCCAATCATTTCCGCCTTCAAACTGAATTCCAAGATCTAAACCAAAACCCCAAGATGAGGCGAAATCACCAATAATACGTCTAATTATTTTAGCGTTCACGCCATAGTTTAAGCCTTGAACAGGTAATTTTCGAGCATAAGAAAAGGTGATTCCATAATCGACAGCCGAAAATAAGTTTATTCTATCATAATTAATGTTGCCTTGATCGTCAATAAGTTGCGTGGTGTCTAAAATATCGTCCACACCAAACCTAATTATAGAAATTCCCATAGTGCTCCTGTCATCAATTGGCATGGCAAAAGCAGCATAATTGTAATTAGCAATATTTGCAAAATAACTGGAGTGCATCAATGCCATCTGGTTGTCTTCTAAATTTACCAAGCCTGCAGGATTCCAATACCCAGAGTTTACATCGGCAGTATGTGCAACTACTGCATTACTCATTCCTAAAGCTGCAGCATCCACACCAATATTCATAAATTCGTTGGAATATTTTCTGGTAGTTTGAGCATGAATTAAGGACACACAAAGAAGTAGTAAAATGGTTAAATACTTTTTCAAAAGCCAAAATTTTGTACAAATATGCGCAATTCACCTAATAAACTCTAATTTTTTTGAGATATTGTTTTAGACCAATATAGTTTGTTATTTTTACTGAAATTAAACGTTTAGACGATTGAAAAAACACATTCCTAATTTTATTACGCTTTTAAATTTATTCTGCGGAAGTGTTGCCGTAATTTTTGCCGTAAATGGAAATATGTTGGCGACTGCATTGTTCGTTTTTCTTGGTATTTTCTTCGACTTTTTTGATGGTTTACTGGCAAGAAAACTGAATGTACAAAACGAATTAGGATTACAGTTAGATTCTTTGGCAGATATGGTAACAAGTGGCTTGGTTCCTGGACTAGTGATGTTTTATTTATTAGAATTAAGTAATATAAATTCTTATTTACCGTATTTAGGTTTATTCATCACATTAGCCTCGGCATATCGTTTAGCTAATTTTAATATTGATGAAAATCAATCCGATTCGTTTATAGGTTTACCTACACCTGCTAACGCATTATTAATCTTGTCGTTGCCGTTAATAATGGAGTTTCAAAACAATGATGTGATGAATGCTATCATTCTAAACAAATGGTTTTTAATTGGGATAACATTATTGAGTTGTTATTTGTTAAATGCAAATATTAAACTCATTGCTCTTAAGTTTAAGAACTGGAGTTTTAAATATAATAAAGCGCGTTATTTACTCATTTTACTATCTATAGTATTGTTGGTAATTTTTCAGTTTGCAGCAATTCCACTTATTATTGCCAGTTATATTATCATTTCTCTCTTAAATAAATAATGCTGTTATGGTAGAAAATATATTTACATTATTAATGCTCATACTATTACAAGTTGTTTTAGGATTTGACAATTTGTTATACATTTCTTTAGAATCTAAAAACGCACCAAAAGAAAAACAAAATTATGTTCGTAAGGTAGGTATTGCTTTAGCAGTAATTTTACGTATTGTCTTATTGTTTGTGTTGATTTTCCTTATAGATTACTTTCAAGACCCAGTGCTGTCATTGCCTTTTGAAGGTATTATAGAAGGCAATTTTAACATCCACAGTTTTATAGTTCTCGGCGGCGGAATTTTTATTATTTATACTTCAATGAAAGAGATTTGGCACATGGTTGGTGTAAATCATATGTCTGATAGTGTAGAAGATGTAAAGAAAAGCTCGGTTGGAAAAGTGATTACTATGATTGTGATTATGAATATTGTGTTTTCTTTTGATTCAATTTTAAGCGCAATGGCATTAACAGATGTATTTTGGATCATGGCAATCGCGATTGTTATTGGTGGTTTACTTATGATTTTGATGGCTGACAAAGTCTCAAATTTTTTAGAGAAGAATAGAATGTATGAAGTACTTGGTCTTTTTATCTTGTTTATTGTAGGTATTATGTTATTAACCGAAGGAGGACATCTAGCGCATTTAAAACTTTTTGGAAACGAAATTACACCTATGAGTAAAACCACTTTTTATTTTGTAATAGGAATCTTAGTAATTACAGATATTGTACAAGGTCGCTATCAAAAAAAGTTGATTGCTGAGAAGAAAAGTGTTAAAAAAGATTGAAATAATTAAATAGGCCTTAATTCTAAAACTCCAACTTCTTTTTACATAGTTCAAAATTTTGTTTTTTTTGTCATTCCTGCGTAGGCAGGAATCTACCTTGACATATAAAAAATGTTTAAAACCATCCATCAATATTATCTGTATATTCTAACTAACAAAAAGAATGGAACTTTATATATTGGAGTATCAAACAATTTAGAAAGGAGAATGTTCGAACACAAGAATAAATTGGTTGAACCCGAATTATGAATTAGAACTTCGTAATGAGCGTTGAAAGTACGATAAAATCAAGAGTTTTGTGAATAAGGCATCGTTCCAATGATGGAGAGTGATCAAAAGCGAACGAAGTGATT
>JADFSQ010000240.1 GCA_022560715.1 Bacteroidota bacterium | reverse complement strand
GGATCGATTAAAATTCCCATATCAATGCGTAGCGTTTCGGTAAAATGCATCCAAACAGTTTTATTTACTACAGTTTGGTAAACACCATCTGTTTTTCCTATTACAAAAAAGTATTGATAAGCTGTGTAAAACGATAATATGGTTGATGCCAATAAACCAAGAACACCAATGTGTCCGGAAACGGAGGGGTTTAATTTTCTGATTAAAAATTCCTAAGATCAGAAATACTGTTAGAGGAATTAATGGAATTAATATGGTATAACTAATATTCATAATATTAATACTTCATTGTTTCAGTGTCCTTAACTTCTACAGAACTTATTTGTCTGTAAAGATTGATTATTATCGAAATCGCCAATGCTGTTTCGGCGGCGGCAACTGCAATAATAAAAATAGAAAAGAAAACGCCTTGTAACACATCTGGATATAAATATTTGTTGATTACAACAAAATTCACAACAGATGCATTTAAAATTAATTCGACAGAAATTAAAATTGAAATCAAATTCTTTCTTGTAATAAAACCATAAACACCAATAAAAAATAAGATAGTGGTTAGGGTTAGTATTTCGTATATGCTGATTCCTTCTATCATGTTGCTCCTTTTAGGTCTGAAGTCTGATGACCGAAGACCGATGTATTGTTTATGATTTTATTTACCACTAAGGGCGCAAAGTAGTCTTTCACAAAGTTCACAAAGTTGATTCTTTGCGTGCTCTGTGCCTTCTTGGTGTACTTTGTGGTTCTCTTATTCATTTTAAATTATTTTTTCTTCCTTCTAACTTTTCCCCTTTGGCAATAATAATGGCACCAATCATAGCAGCTAATAATAGTACACTAATTACTTCAAAAGGTAAAATAAATCCTCCGTCTTCATAGCTTAATAACCCAAAACCAATATCAGCAGTTGTTGTAGTTGTTGCTATATTAGTTACTTGAAATTCATAAGAATAAATTGTTACTAGAAAAACCCCAATTCCTATTAAAGATGCAATGGCAGTAAGTATTCGTTTTGAAATTTTAGCCATTTCCAATTCCATTTCTATATGATGAATGAGAAGAACAGACAAAATCATAAGCACTATAATTCCGCCTGCATAAACGGTAAGCTGAATCGCAGCGAGAAAATTATAATCGATTAAAAAGAAAATTCCGGCGATACCTGCTAAAACAAATAATAAATAAATAACTGATCGAAGCATTTTACGACTGCTAACCGAAGCAATAGCAGAAACAATCATTAATAATGCAATAAAATAAAATACATATCTCTCCATAAGTTAGTAACTGTTTAAAATTGTGTCATTTGTTTTTCTATGGTTCTTTTTGCGCATTATTTCGTTAAAATTTCTTCAAGTATCTCTGCTATTATCATCAATTTTGCCTTATACTGCATCAAAAATAACTGTTATAAATTCCAACCACACAATTTTAAACAGTTACTTAATCTTCTACTCCAGGTTGTAATTTAGATCCCGGTGTGTTTAAAACCCGTGTTAAGTAAGTTCTGTCAAAAACAGAATTTTCGAAATTCTGACCCCATTCAATCGCATCGGTTGGACAGACATCAATACAAAGACCACACATAGTACAAAGCCCTAAGTGGTATACGAATTTATCTATCACTTTTTTCTTTTTACCTGTTTCTTCATTGATTTTTCTGTCCCAAATAATCTCAATAGTACCATTAGGACAAGCAATTTCACATTTTTGACAGCCTGTACAGCGATGTTCATTATTTTCGTCATGTGGCATTATTACTTCACCTCGAAAGCGATCAAACATTTTAAGGGTCTCTCTATTGTCAGGATATTGCTGGGTTATAGCTCCTTTTCTTGAAGTTAAAAAGTACTTTCCAGTAACACTCATTCCTATTAGGAGTGTTTTAACACCATTATATATATCTGAAAAATAACTCATAATTTATTCAAATCTCAAAAAACAAAATCCAAATTCCAAATGTTTCTTTTGAAAGATAATTGAATCTTCAATTTTTATTAATTTATGTTTTGTTTTAATAGTAATCATTTATTTGTTTTTGTTCCGAGTACTGGGATTTTCATTTGACACATATTTTAAAATGTTATTGTTAAATTCAACCAAACAATTAAAGCCATAATTATAATATTCACTAAATTGATTGGTAATAAATATTTCCACTCTAATGTAAGTAATTGATCTACTCTTAAACGAGGGAACGTCCACCGAAACCACATCATTAAAAATACTAAAGATAGAGTTTTCCCTAAAAACCAAAATACGCCTAACCAAGGTAAAGATTCAGTTATTCCAAAAGGTGACAACCAGGCACCAAAAAACACAGTTGCTGCAATAGCTGCAATAATAAACATATTGATAAATTCGGCTAAAAAGAAATAGGCAAATTTCATTCCTGAATATTCCGTATGAAAACCTGCACCTAATTCAGATTCTGCTTCAGCCATATCGAAGGGAGCTCTATTGGTTTCAGCCGTTCCGGATATCATAAAAATCATAAATGCAATAATTGCAGGAATATGACCTTGAACTATGAGCCACCCATTTTTTTGTACTTCAACAATTTCGGAAAGCTGCAAAGATCCGGTAATTAAAATCATAGTTAATAAGGATAAACCAATTGATAGTTCATAACTAATTGTTTGTACCCCACTACGCATTGCTCCAATTAAGGCAAATTTGTTGTTGCTACTCCAGCCTCCTAATAAAATGCCAATAACTCCAATAGATGAAATAGCAATTAAAAAGAAAATACCAATATTGATATCAAACGCATGAAACTCTTTGGTAAATGGAATCACTGCTAAGGCCATTAATGCTGAAATAATAACAAAGTAAGGTGCTAAATTATACAAAAATTTATCGGCTTTTACAGTGCCTGTCAACTCTTTTGAAAGCAATTTTAAGGCATCGGCCAAAGATTGTAATATTCCTTGATATCCAACTCTATTAGGTCCTATTCTTAATTGAAACCAAGCCGATACACGCCTTTCAAGGAACACTAAAAATAATCCAATAACCGTGAAAATACCCAAATACACCAATGCTATTATAAACATCTCGACAATACTTGCAGCGCCTTCTGGCATAATGCTGAAAAGCCAATCGTGAATAGTTTTTGTTATGTTTAAAGGTATATTCATATCTTATTCATTCAGTTAATAGCTTAATCTGTCTATGCTAAATAACTATTAACCAATAACTAAAAGTAATTTATTGAGTATCAAAACCTATGACTTTTAAATCCATAGTGGTATATTTTTAAACTCAACACTCTCCTTCTGTTTTTTAACTCTATCATCTGTCAATATCCGGAATTACAAGATCTATTGTTGCCATAATAGCAACTAAATCTCCTATTTTTCCTCCTTTAGCTATATGACTGAGTAATGATAAATTTGAAAAACCAGGCGATCGAAATTTAAGCCGGTAGGGACTTTTTGTTCCCGTACTTATAACATACACTCCGAGTTCACCTCTTGCTGTTTCTACTTTTTGATAATATTCTCCTTTTGGTAATTTTATTACAGCATTTGTTTTAACTCTATGTTCTCCTTCGGGAATATTATCTATTAACTGTTCGACAATCGATAACGATTCCCATAATTCCTGAATTCTTACTTTATATCTGGCAAAAGTATCACCTTCGGTTCTTAAGGCTTCATTGAATGTTACTTTATCCAAAGCGCTGTAAGGGTGATATTTTCTAACATCGCAGGAATATCCTGAAGCCCTGGCCACAGGACCGGAAGCTCCAAAAGAAATAGCATCCTCTTTGGTTAAAATTCCAATGCCTTTTGTTCTTTTCTGAAAGATTATATTCTCTGTTAAAAGTTTGTCGTATTCCGGAATCTTTGTTTTAAAATGAACTATAAATTTTTTGACCCGTTTAATAAAATTGGGATGTATATCTAACATCAAACCCCCAGGAACATTGTAATTCATTGTAAGTCTTGCACCACAGGTTTCTTCGAAAATATCGTTAATCAATTCTCGATCTCTGAAACCATAAAAAAATGTAGTTAATGCGCCGACATCCATTCCCATAATACCCCACCATAAACAATGTGAAGAAATTCTTGTGAGTTCACCAATAATGGTTCTAATTACTTTTACGCGCTCGGGAACTTCTAATTCCAAAGCGTTTTCAACAACTAAACAAACAGCTTCG
>JADFSQ010000239.1 GCA_022560715.1 Bacteroidota bacterium | reverse complement strand
ATGCCTGATTAGTCTGTTGAGCCACTAATTTTAATTTTTCCTGGGCTTCAAGCGCATCTTGCTGCGCCTTTTGAAAATCAACGGTTCTCGCACCCGGGATCTTCTTTGCTTTGGCCCCTTTGCTGATATCGATTGGCAAATCTTCAAGCCCTGCAAGGGTGTCAACGGTGGATCCCAGTTTTTCGAGTTCGCTTTTTAATGCTTTGGTTTGTTTAATTGGATTAGTAAGATTAAAGGCACCGGCCGCTTCTCTGGCCCGTTCAAAGGCCGCCTCAGCCTCTTCCCCGAGCGCCATTTCAAGCCTTTCCAGACTTTCAACGTCAAACTTCGCCCCTAAAAAATTGGCTAATTCTGCAAGCCCTCTTGCTGCTGTTACCGCCGCTCTCCCAACAGTAAGAAGTGCCCCGGTTCCAGTTTCTATAATGGCAATCCATCCACGAAAAGCAGAGACAATAAGATTTAAATTGAAAAGAAAAAATATTCTGATACACATAAAAAAGAAATTTCTATAAGAAACAAGAAATATAGAGAAAAACCAGAAAATAAAATAAGACGAAATAAACAACTAAGTAAAAAATACGCCACTGATATTAATTTTAAAATTAAAGTAAATTTAAGACATAGAATTTATTCAGTTCTTAAAAACAATACAAAAAGTAAAAGAACATTAGATTTACTTGGTTGCTCAATAGAAGAATTAAAAAGTCATTTACAATCCCAATTTAAAACTGGCATGAATTGGAATAATTGCGGTCTTGGTGGATGGGAAATAGACCACATATTGCCATGTAATTCATTTGATTTAAGTGATCCAAAACAACAAGAATTATGTTTTAACTATACAAATCTACAACCCTTATGGGCTATAGATAACAGAATTAAATCAGATAAAATATTAAAATAGGAAACATATGATACGCCCATTGCAATCTAAAGATTTAAAAAATTTTATCTATTTCTGTGAAAAAAGAGATTCGGATTTCCACATAACCAAAGAGAATAAAAGATTTTATTTAAATAATACTATAGTGGCTAAACAAGTTTTCAATGACTGCTTAAAAAATGGCGAAAAATGTTTTATCAAAAAAACAAACGACCAAATAGTTGCTATCATGCTAATTACAGGTTTTAAAGATCATTTTGATCGTAAATATTTAAAATTATTAGTAACATCAAAAGATGATTGTAGAGATCTATTTCGATATCTACCTTGGGCAAACTTAAAAAATTTATTTATAAAATCAAGGAAAGATAATAAAAATTTCGTAAGATATGATGAAAGAAATAATAGATATAAACCCACATATTTTGCCAGGAGAGTTGGTTTTAGAATTATAGCTGTAAGAGATAGTGAGATTCTTTTAAAGATGGAAGAATTTAGAAGAGATTATAGAAATAAAAAATAAATTAATAGGTGGCAATAAAATATGGCATTTACATTTAAATTCAATCCTTTTTCAAAAACATTTGATATTGTTCAAGATACAACGCTTTTAACATTAAAAGGTGTAGTAAATACAACTGCTGATTTGCCTTTAAGTGGAAACTCAGAAAATGATCTTTATATAGTCAAAGCAGATGATAGATTATATACATGGAATAAGGTAACAGATAGTGGAATTTTATCTGATTGGATTAATGTAGGTTCTATATCATCTATTGATTGGAGTATTATAAATAATAAGCCCACTTCAGGAGTTGGAAATATAGATGATGCTGTAACCAAAAAACATACTCAAAACACTGATACAATTTTAACAACAGATGGAACTACTATATTTTTAAATGCAGGTGTTTTAAAAATAAATCTATTATCAGATGATGCAGTTAATATTCAAATAGATGAAATTCGTGCAAGAGATATAGATGGTTTAAAACTTTATGATGATGCAGGTAATGGAATTTTTGTAGAAGATGGTGGTAATATAGGAATTGGAACTGAAAATCCTTCAGAAAAATTAGAAGTTGCAGTCACTTCTGACCATTCAGTAGTACATATAAATGCAGAAAGTGGTTCAAGCAACGAAGCACGATTAATCATGACTTCTGGTGCTAAAAACACAACATTTTTCTATAGAGAAAGTGATAATAACTTTGGGTTTTTCCATAATGGTCTTACGAAATTTAGAGTAGTGAGTAATGGTAATATATTGTTGAATCAAGCTGGTGGCAATGTCAGTATTGGTACTACTACCACTTCAGATGCAACTCTTAACATAAAGGGAAGCTTGAACTCAACAAATGTTATCATCGGACTCTCGACTGATACGAATCCTGCATTAAAACTCTCTGGAAACCATTCATCAGACTTTGCATATATTCAAGCAGGAGGTAACACATCTAATGCTAATCTTCGTATTGCAAAATTTGCTACAAATACAGGTGAATTAATAGATTTTCAGGTTTACTCTGTTACAACGTCTTTTTCTGGTAACTTAGGTGTTGGAAATCTGAACCCTAATGCTAAGTTTGATGTCACTTCAACAACTGATGGCTCTTTACCAGCTCCTAGGTTAACCACTTCTCAACGAGATGCTATTACTTCGCCTCCTACAGCCCTACAAGTATTTAATACAGATAATAATCGTTATGAATACTTTGATGGCACAGATTGGCAAGGTATAGACAGCACAGCCTCAGCCGAAGTATCAGTATCAGACAATACTCTTGCAACAGATATACCTGCTGTGGATGCTTTGGTATTGATTGCATCAACGCCTATATTTACTGGAGTAGAATTACAAAGAATCACTATCGACAATGGAGGAGTTTCTACATATATAGGCTTCGAAGAGATAATTGTAAAAATAGATGGAAATATAACATTAGAACCATCAACTTCAACAAAAGATTTGGAAACTACTTTTTTTAGACAAGATGCTGTAAGAAAAACAGTTGATTCATTTTCTGTAGCACCTAATAGTTTAATATTTGACATTGGAACAACTCTCTCAGACGGTGATACTATATCATTTTTTGGTACTGAAGGAACATTACCAGCAGAGCTTCGTTCTGATATTGTCTATTTTGTAATTAATCAATTAACAGACAGTTTCCAAGTATCTTATACTTCGGGTGGTTCACCCGTAACTTTTACTGATAGTGGCTCTGGTACGAATACTTTTGCAGAGGGTGAACTTCATGGATCTGTGCCTCGTGTATCAGTTAGTGCGAGTAGTTCTGTAACGGTTGTTCCACAGGCTTTAGCTACTGTGAATACAGGCGATTCTATATTTCCTGTTGTTAGCAATAAAAGTGATGCTGTAAATATTGTAGTGAGCAAAGTTTATTATAGGATATTTAAATAGAAAATTATTTATGTAGTATAATAAAAGGAGGAAAGTATGGAATTAACAATTAAAGACAGATTGTTAGTAGCTCATTTATATCCTAAAGAAAGTAATTTAGTTACTCAAATACTTGTAAAGGATATTATTACTAAAGTCGAAATTACTCAAGATGATGTTAAAAAATATAGCATAGTATCTAACGCCAAAGGAATTGTATGGAATAAAGATCTCGATAAGGCTATTGATATTATATTAACCGATAAAGAAATATCTTTTTTACAGGGGCAGATAAAAAGATTAGATGGAGAAAATAAAATTACACAAGAGAATTTAGATTTATGTTTGAAAATACAAAAATATGAAGTAAAAGAGGATTAAATATGTCGAGATATACAAGTATTTTAGATGGAACAGAAACAACAGAAGCTTCTTTAGCTGAAGGCGGATTTGATTATTATTTATTTGAAAGACCAGGCGGTTCTGGTGTTATTATGAGAATTGTTACTGGAACAACAACAGTAAGATTTTTTCTTTTTGGTTCTGGAGATACGCAAGCTATTTGGGATGATAGAGTGAATAAATCATATGTAAGACCAAGTACTTTAAAATCGTTGTAAAAAGAGGATTAAAAAGTGGCTATTACAAATTCAGTTACTAGTGTTATCACAATTATTCGTGGTTTAATTGAGGACAAGTCAAGGATAGACGGTAGAGATAGTTTTCCTCCATTTTCAGGAGATAATGTATATACTTTGAGTGAGGATTTTCCGTCTGAGTCTACTATTGTGGTTTTTAAAAATGGAAATCAAATAGACTCTCAAGATTGGTTATATAATTCTGACAATAACCAAGTAATGATTGAATTTATAACATCTGGTGAATCTTTGAATACAGATGAT
>JADFSQ010000238.1 GCA_022560715.1 Bacteroidota bacterium | reverse complement strand
AAGCTATTAGACAGATCTATTTGAGTTAATAAGTTGCGATATTTACATGAAAGTTTTACTAAAAGCTGTTCTTGATATAAGAATAGTTCTTCCATAATGTTTTTACTAAAAAACAAATATAGATATTTTTGTTTTTAAACGCAAACAATATTTTAATAAAACGTTTTCAATTAAAAACAATTATAAAATAAACAAATCACTTTCTTCCAGCAACAACAATCACGATTTCACCTTTTGGTGGTTTATTTGTGTAGTGTTCTAAAACTTCTTTTACTGTGCCTCTTATGGTTTCTTCATAGAGTTTTGTAAGTTCACGAGATACTGAGACTTGCCTATTCTCACCAAAATATTCACAAAAATTCGTCAATGTTTTAACGAGTTTATGTGGTGATTCGTAAAAGATAATGGTTCTGGTTTCTTCAGATAGTAGCTTTAATATTGTTTGTCGCCCTTTTTTTACTGGTAAGAAACCTTCAAACACAAATTTATCGTTTGGTAATCCAGAATTTACTAAAGCAGGCACAAAAGCTGTTGCTCCCGGAAGACAATCAACTTCAATATTATGTTCTACACAAGCGCGTATTAATAAAAATCCTGGATCGGAAATTGCTGGAGTCCCAGCGTCACTAATTAAAGCTATTGAAATTCCGCTTTTCAGTTTTTGAATAATCGCATCAACCGTTTTGTGCTCGTTGTGCATATGGTGTGATTGCATTTGAGTACTAATCTCAAAATGTTTCAGCAGTTTTCCAGAAGTACGAGTGTCTTCAGCAAGTATTAAATCGACTTCCTTTAAAACCTTAATAGCTCTTAAAGTAATGTCTTCTAAATTTCCTATTGGTGTAGGAACTATATAAAGTTTATTCATTTATTGCCTAACTGTTTTACCCAAGTAGTATGAAATTATTAGCAAAATTAAACCATAAACCGACAATCCTATACCTTGATTTGCAAAATAGTGTGCAAAACTGGCTAACACCATATCAAAGAAAAAACCTGCATAAGCCCATTCGGTTAGCCAAGCACTTTTACGCCATAAAATTATAATTACTCCTAATATTTTTGCAACCGCTAATGGAATAACAATATATGTTGGGTAACCTAAGCTTTCAAAAAAATCTTTTACCATTTCGGTTTTGGTAAAATACATCGATGAAGAATATAGCATCAATAAGCTCAAAAAAATTGTGGCTGCCCAATAAATTATTTTATAAACTTTCATTTAAACGTGCTCGAAAACTTTTAGTTAAACTTGCTTTCAATTAGTTCCATAAAACGTTCTTCGTATTCTTCTTTTCCTGTCCAACCGTTATAATCTGGTTTAATAATCTCTTGGATTAAATGAGTTGCTTCTTTAAAAGAATTGGATGTGCTAATTTGTGATATTACACGTTCGTAATCTTCGCTTTTGCCATTAAAAAGATGTTTTATAAAGGCAAGTCTGTCGTTTAAATCTACAACCAAATCTTTCCTTTTTAATTTATCGTTAAGCGATTTTTTATTATCCTTTATTGATTCGTTCTCCGATTTTGAAACAGGTTCAAAAACAGGCGTTTCAGAAAAACCTTCCGTTAGTTCTTCAAGATTATTCTTATGAAATTGGGGTTTCGGAATAGCTTCCTCAAAAATTACATCTACTTCTTCTGTTTCAAAAGGCATTTGTGCTACCATATCTTTAATTTTTTCGATAGCTGTCTCCATAATATCTTCATCATCATTTTCATCTACATTAATATATGTCTTGTCATCGACTTCAATAATATCGCTTACTTTATTATTAAACGCCTCATCGAGCATTCCAAAAAAAGACGAATCACTTCCAATTATTGGTATCTCGTCTTCAAAATTCTCATGAGCAAACTTTAAGGTCGTCAGCTTTTCATAAAGAGCAGTAACTTCGGTGTGCATTTTAATCACATCCTCTTTTCCTTTTAGTTTAAGAATCCTGTGTGCAATGCTAATTAATTCTGATTCTAATTTCTTTTTCATCTGTATAAAATTTTTAAATTTAATTCGATTTAGGGTTTTGTTTTTTAATACATTTACGTCACCTTTATGCAAACGAATATTTGCTTTGTTTTAGTGTTAAAATTACAAAATGTTTCTTGAAAACACAGTAAATCAGAAAGAACAATTTGGTTGGATTGAAGTTATTTGCGGTTCTATGTTCTCTGGTAAAACAGAAGAATTGATACGCCGACTTAAACGCGCCAAATTTGCCAGGCAAAAAGTAGAAATTTTTAAGCCTGCAATTGATGTGCGTTACGATGAAGACAAAGTTGTGTCTCACGATGCAAATGAGATTCCATCAACTTCTCTTCCTGCAGCTGCAAATATTCCGATTTTAGCCGATGGTTGCGACGTGGTTGGTATTGACGAAGCCCAATTTTTTGACGATGAAATTGTACGTGTTTGTAACGATTTGGCCAATAAAGGTATTCGTGTAATTGTTGCTGGTCTCGATATGGATTTTAAAGGAAACCCTTTTGGTCCAATGCCTGCTTTAATGGCAACTGCCGAATATGTAACCAAGGTACACGCAGTTTGTACAAGAACTGGTAATCTGGCACAATACAGTTATAGAAAAGCAAAAAGCGATGCTCTTGTATTATTGGGCGAAATTGATGAGTACGAACCTTTAAGTCGAGCAGCTTATTACAAAGCTATGCTACGTGATAAAGTCCGCAATATTAAAGTTAATGATGCTATAGAAGTTCCTGCTAAAGCGAATAGTACAAATGCCTAAAGCTCACGAAACTATACTTGAAATAAATTTAAAAGCGCTTCGGCACAATTTCGAATACATAACATCTAAAATCAATAACAGCACTAAACTAATGGTTGTTGTAAAGGCTTTTGGTTATGGAAGTGATGCTTGTGTTGTTGCTAAATATCTTCAAGATTTAGATGTTGACTATTTTGCTGTTGCTTATGTAAACGAAGGGGTTGTTTTACGAAAAGTAGGAATTACAAAACCTATTTTAGTATTACATCCTCAACCTGTAAATTTTAAATTACTTATTAATAATTGTTTAGAACCGAATTTGTATAATGCTAAAGTTTTAAATGAGTTTATTAATATTGCTTCGGAAGAAAACCAAAAAGACTATCCTATCCATATTAAATTTAATACAGGATTAAACCGGCTAGGGTTTGGGAAAAACGATGTGGATTATATTGTTTCAAAATTGAATGAAACAAATGTTATAAAAGTGAAATCTCTTTTTTCTCATTTAGCAGCAAGCGAAGATTTGAATGAAACCCATTTTACTTTAAACCAAATTGAAAGTTTTAAAACTATCACTAAAGAATTTGAGGCTAAGATTGGTTACAAACCCATACTTCATATTTGCAATACCTCTGGAATATTAAATTATCCTGAAGCACATTTAGATATGGTTAGATGTGGTATTGGTTTATACGGTTTCGGAAATTCTTCAACCGAAAACAAAAACTTTAAGCCAATAGCGACTTTAAAATCTGTGATTTCACAAATTCATCTTATTGAAAAAGATGAAACTGTAGGTTATAATAGAGCATATAAAAGCAACTCATTTCAAAAAACAGCAACCATACCTATTGGTCATGCGGATGGTATTGGCAGACAATACGGAAACGGAAACGGCTTTGTAATTATTAATGGAAAACAAGCGCCCATTATTGGAAACGTGTGTATGGATATGCTTATGGTTAATATTACTAATATAGATTGTAACGAAGGAGATGAAGTCATAATTTTTGGCGAAAATGCTTCTGCCGAAAATTTTGCAGCAGCCACTAAATCCATTTCTTACGAAATAATTACAGCCATTTCTCAACGAATTAAACGTGTAATCCTAAAATAGTGTTCTTAACATCTATGTTTTTTTGTTATATTAGTTGCACACTAACTTAAATATTAAAATTATGCTAAAAGAATTCAAAGAGTTTGCAATGAGGCAACTTGGTTGATATTGCTGTTGCATTTGTAATGGGTGCCGCTTTTAATAAGGTTGTTGCATCATTTACTGGCGGAATTGTTTCGCCATTAATTGGGTTAATATTTAACACCAATTTTAAAGATTTGAAGTATGTAATTAATGAAGGTGTTGCTGATGAAGCTGGACCTTAAGATAACGATTTACTTTCTGAAATTAGAGATTTATTGAAAAATAAATAACGCCAACATTAAATTTTTTATAATAGAAACCTCTTTTT
>JADFSQ010000237.1 GCA_022560715.1 Bacteroidota bacterium | reverse complement strand
TTAAAAAGGGAAAAATTACTAAAGAAGTTCGCCTCGACTCGACGTCTTCGGCGAGACGGGCTATACGTACAAAAATTTCAAAAAAGGAAGCACCACAGTTACGAAGCGTAAGCGACACTATATTATTTGATGGAACACCAGAACAGGCGAAGAAAGTTGAACATCTGATACGCAAGGGCAAGGAGCGGCATTTTGTCACACAGGATGAAATTTTAAAGGAATTTCCGACAATTGAGGATGATATTCTTTTTCTCGATGCTTTATACGATCGTTTTAATAAGGAGGGTATTGATATTGTTGAGAGTGGCGTGCTCCTTGACGTTGATGGTCTTGACGAAACAATCGGGAAAAGTACTTTTGGTTCTTTCGTTATTATCTGTAGTTTTAGCTGCCACGGATTATTTCGGAGTTATGGAAGCCCCCTTTAGTCTTGGGGCAAACTCTTGGATGTTAGTTGGAATATCTCTCGGTATTTATGCAGTGGCAGTCAAACAATGGAAATCAGCTTAGGAGATACTAATAAAATTCTTACCGACGCAATAATAAATCTGCAAACACGCAACTAAAACATGGTGGTAGAGTAGCTGCAGCGTCTTGCAAGTAAACGGCGAAATTATTCAAAAAGAATCCGGTCAAATTGGCTTCTTCGCCGTTGTAAAGGCGGCCGCGACTGAGGTTGGAAACTTGTTTTGAATCACGTACATCGCAACCACTCCGAAAGCGTGGATTTCTTCCGCAGTTTTTTTCAATCTTCTCTCATCTTTTGATAAGATAGCCACAGAGGTGCCTTGCAATTTAAACCGCTCTGCAATCGCCTTACCAATACCACGAGAGCCTCCAGTAATCAAAACTACTTTGTTGTCAAACATTAGTTAGATTATACTAAAATATATGGATCGATTAGTAGTAATTGTCGTCATCACTTTCTTAATAATCGTATCCTTGATCTGGCTTTTCTTTATCAGAGAAACCTCCCCACAAAAGGTCGCTAAAGAAGGACCAGTAATTTTTTTTGGGGACAGTCTTACTGTAGGGGTCGGAGCTGAAAAGGATAAAGATTTTCCAACCGTCCTTGCTAATCAGCTAGACCTAATAAATGTAATTAACGCCGGAGTTTCTGGTGATACCACTGCTGATGCTTTAAAACGCTTACAAACCGACGTTTTGGATCAAAATCCTTCTTTGGTGATTGTAACCTTGGGAGGAAATGACTTTCTAGGTTCAATACCCGTTGACACCACAACAAAAAATATAGACGAGATAAAACAACAGGTGTTTCTGCATTCGGGTAAAACAATCACGCAATTTATAAATGATTGTATAGAATCCGAAAAAGATACAAAACACCGTATCTTCAAAGACGATATGTTTGAAGCGTTTACAACGTGGTGTACGAGTAAAGGACTTGCAAGTGGTACTCAACCAGCTTTTACTAAAAACTTCCCACCATTCGTTCCTTACGCAATAGACAGCACGAGTGCCAAAGATGGTAAAAAACATAGATGTTGGCGCGGTGTAAGATTTAAAAAAGAATTTATAGAACTACTTAATAAAGAGCAGGGTCTAACCCATATCTACAAAATGGGTGTCAACGCAGACATGTCCGAATTTACTCCTACAGAAAAAGCCGTAGACATAACAAGACAGGATTTTGAAGAATTGGTTGATAATTTTGGTGATATCGAACTTTGGAAGAAAAAATTTCCACCCAATAGTTATCTTTTCAAAGGCTTTGTAATATCTAATATTTTTGACGTTACAGACGATCAATCCATATCCAATATCAAATCTACTTTAATTGAAGATACTGCAGCTACTAATCAAAATTTTTCAGATAATATTCATGAAGTTTTTCAATCTCTTTTTAATATTAAAGATTTAAAAGTAGGCTTTTCTGTTTATAATAGTATAGATAGTACTTTTGAACGTATACATGGTGAAGGTATGGAAAGTTTTTTATTGTGTGATTTAGAAGTTGTAAATTGTGAAGACGCATTGTGTTTGTCTTCTCATAAAACATTATTAACAGAAAAAAAGTTTTACTCAATTTCTGATGTGGATAAGTTTTATAAGTTATCAAAAGGATGCTCTCCTCAGTATAAAATTTTAAAGAAACAAGGTATTAAAAGTGCTATTTTGGCATCAGTCGCAGATAATGGAGAGTTACTGGGTATTTTAGAAATAGTATCAGAAGTACCCAAGTTACTTAATAGTATTAACGCTAATAAGTTGGTAGATGTAATGCCATATATTGTAACAGCAGTAAAACGTGCTAAAAAAGAGGAGAAAAATTTAACAGAAGCAATTATACAGAAGGAATGTACTTCAATCCATCCAAGTGTATATTGGAAGTTTGAAAAAGAAGCTAAAATATTTCTTAAAAACCAATTGAAAGGAAACCATGTAGGATTTGGAAAAATAGCTTTTGAAGATATTTACCCATTATACGGACAAATAGATATTAAAGGTTCATCTGAAGCCAGAAACCTTGCAACTAAACAAGATTTGACACTTCAATTAAATTCAGTCAGGAAAATAATTAAACAGGCTTTTAAAATAAAATCACTTCCAATTTACGAGCAATTAATATTTCAGATAGATAATTATTTGCAAGGACTCGAAGACTATTTTAAAGTGGATAGCGAGCAACAAATTTCAGATTTTTTCAAAAAAGAAATAAACCCTTTGTTCAGGCATTTACTCGAAAGGAAAAAGTTAACTCAAGAAATCGAAGGCTATTTTAACTCATTAGATAATAAATTAAAAGTACTATACAAGCATCGGAAAGATTATGATGACACCATTACTTTAATTAATAAAGATATGGCTAGTTTGTTAGACGCCAAACAAGAAGAAGCACAGCAAATGTATCCACATTTTTTCGAGCGTTTTAAAACTGACGGTGTAGAACACAATATGTATATAGGTGAATCTATTACAAGAGAAAACAGTTTTAATCTAATCTATTTATACAATTTAAGATTATGGCAATTACAAGTAATGTGCGAAATGGAAAATGCATTTTATCAAGCTCAAAAAAACTTTCCAATTCCTTTAGAAGTGGCTTCTATGATATTAGTGTTTAGTACACCTTTATCTATTAGTTTTAGAATGGACGAAAAACAATTTGATGTTGATGGTACTTATAATGCAAGATACGAAGTTGTTAAAAAACGTGTGGATAAAGCGTACATAAAAGGAACTAAAGAGCGTGTTACTCAAAAAGGAAAAATTAGTATTGTGTATTCTCAAAAGAAAGATGAAATTGAATATTTGAGATACATTAAATTCTTACAATCAAAAAATTATTTAGGTACTGATATTGAGATTGTTGAACTACAAGATTTGCAGGCTGTTACTGGCTTAAAAGCTATTAGGGTAAGTGTGCTATATCATAAAACTCAAACTGACAAAGCGTTTTATACTTATAATGATTTAATGAAGGAATTAAAAGTGTAATCCTCATTACAAAGTTCTAATTAAAGATTAGTTTGAGATTTAATAGCAATAGCAAAAGCTATTACAGAAACAATAATACCTATCATAAAAACAGTATAGGTAAGACGCAAAATTTTATATTTTCTGTTCAATACTTTACCAAGAAAATATAGATCTTTTTTCATAGACGAATACAGATAATCTTTGTCAAGCATCATTTCTCCTATTGCCCATTCAAAATCTTCTAAACTCATTTTATGAAAGTTTAAACTCATGTTTTCGACTTTTTTAATTAAGTTTCTTGTGTTTGTGTGTTTTATTTCTTCTGTTTTCATTTTCTTTTTTTATGCTGTTTAAAGTTCAGCAAAACTTAATAAAAAAAATAAATTATTGTATTTCTTGAAGTTTGTTTATTTCTTCTTTAATCCAGTTTTCTGAAATTCCTGTTACAGTTACACTTGCAATATTATTAGCAATGTTAAATGGAAAAGATGAGAATGGAATAATTGCTACATCGGCATCGGGATATGTTTGGCTGATTAACCAAATTGGAACACCATTATCCGTGAATAATGGAAGGCTAAATTGTAAAACTTCTCCTGGATTATTAGGGTCATTGTGAAGATAAAAAGAGATTTGGTCTCCTTTTGGAGTCATATTTTCTTGAGGAGAGTAACCGGTTAAGACATGATAGTTTGTTACTAGAAAGTACAATTTTTTCGCCTTGTTGTGTTCATGATTATAGTAAAATCCGGAACTGTGTGATATTACCTTTT
>JADFSQ010000236.1 GCA_022560715.1 Bacteroidota bacterium | reverse complement strand
ACGTATTTAATAAACAAGAATGATGAGGTTAAAAAAAAAAATGTATGCAACAACTGCTGCATAACATTAGCTCTAAATGTCTTATTTTTGGCAATGTGACCAACAATAAATTTAATTTCTTTTAGTAAAATCTCTCCTCCTCTACTGGTAACTATATCAAAGAAATATACATTTAGTGGAATAATCACCCTAAAAAGCTACTTTAAAAGGCAAAAACAAACCGTTCAACGATTTATTAAGTAGAAATATTAGTATTTAAAATAAATGTTTTAAATTATAAACCCTTAATAATTAATAGCAAAAAAAATTGAAATCCCTCTATTGTTCCCTTTTTGGACATAATTATACTATTAGTAAAAATGTTACTGATCATGTTAAAGAATACATCTGTAAACATTGTAAAGAACAAAAAACTACAAGTGGGAATGGTTATTTAACCTTGCTCACTCCAAAGTACAAAGAAATAAATTCTGAACTTGAAAAAATTCATACCAAGAGGCTAAAACGAAAATCGCTTCGTCTTAATCCTCAAGAGAATTCCAGCCTTGTGCTGTAATAGGAATTTTTGTTTCTGCTCTTGTAATAAGATGCATTCCCGAACTTTCATCTGTAATATATCCAATTACAGTTAAATTAGGATTCGCCTTAATTTTTGGATAATCCTCTTGAGAAATCGTCATTAAAAGTTCATAATCTTCTCCTCCATTTAAAGCAATGGTAGTACTATCCATTTTAAACTCTTCACAGGTAGAAATTACCTGAGGATCTAATGGTATTTTGTTTTCATACAGATCACATCCTACTTTGCTTTGCTTACATAAATGCATAATTTCTGAAGACAAACCATCACTTATATCTATCATTGCAGTTGGTTTTACTTCCAAATCTTTCAGAAGTTTTACAATATCTTTCCGTGCTTCCGGTTTTAATTGACGCTCAATAATATAAGAGTATTGATCTAAATCTGGTTGATTGTTCGGATTTACTTTAAACACTTCTTTTTCTCTTTCCAACACTTGCAAACCTAGATATGCAGCACCTAAATCTCCAGTAACAACAAGCAAGTCACTTGGTTTTGCACCATTTCTGTAAACAACATCCTCTTTATTTACTTTACCAATAGCAGTAACCGAAATTAGTAATCCAGTTGTTGACGAGGTTGTATCTCCTCCAATAACATCAATATTGTAAACATTTGCCGCAGTTTCAATTCCTGCATACAATTCTTCAAGTGCTTCTAGAGAAAATCGATTGGAAACAGCTATTGATACTGTAATTTGAGTTGCTTCAGCATTCATTGCATATACATCTGATAAATTTACAATTACTGCTTTATAACCTAAATGCTTTAATGGCATATAACTCAAATCAAAATGTACCCCTTCAATCAGTAAATCTGTTGTCACTACGATTTGTTTGGTCTTGTGTTCTAAAACAGCAGCATCATCTCCAATTCCCTTTATGGTACTTTTATGTTTTAACTTGAAGTTTTTAGTAAGATGGTCTATAAGAGCAAACTCTCCCAATTTGCTTATTGGTGTGCGTTGTTGATTTTTGTCCTCTATCATTCAGCAAAAATACTGTCCTTTTTGAGTATTGCCAATAAATAAATATTAAATTGCAATAAAAAAAGCTGTGAAATACCCAAATCTTATTATCCAAACCTTTTTAATATTAATTATTTTTTCTGTTTTAACAAACTGTTCCAGCGACAACTCAAATGGTGGTGGCAATGTTTCAAATATTCCGTTGTTCTCTTGCGAAAACGGTTTTGCTGACATCTACCCTTGTAACAACTACGATTTAATGGGACACATTCCAATAACAGATTTAGGTGGTGCTGATGCTTCAGGAAACGATTCTTGGGGATGGACAGACTCAACTACTGGAAAAGAATACGCATTGGTTGGCACTACAACTGGAGCTGCGTTTGTGGATGTTTCAAATCCAACAAATCCTATTTTATTAGGTACACTTCCAACAACAACAATTAATAGTAATTGGAGAGATATTAAAGTCTATAATAATCATGCTTTTATTGTAGCTGATAATGCTGGCGCACATGGTATGCAGGTTTTTGATTTAACGCGACTAAGAAACGTAGCAAATCCTCCCGAAACTTTTACTGCTGATGCACTTTATACTGGATTTGGAAGCGCACACAACATTGTAATTAATGAAGATAGTGGTTATGCTTATGCCGTTGGAACGAATACTTTTAGTGGTGGTCCACATTTTATAAATATTCAAAATCCAACAAATCCTGTGGCTGCTGGAGGATATGCTATTACTGGTTACTCTCATGATGCTCAGGTTGTGACATATAATGGTCCTGATGCTGATTATTCTGGGCGTGAAATATATTTAGGAAGCAACGGAAATGAAATTGTTATAGTAGATGTTACCGATAAAAATAATGTTATCAATATTAGTAGTTTTTCATATCCACAAAATGCATTTGTTCACCAAGGATGGTTGACAGAAGATCATCGGTATTTTATTGTTGGGGATGAGGTTGACGAACTCACTTTTCACTTTAACACAAAAACAATAGTATTTGATCTTAACGATCTGGATAATCCTGTTTTGTCATCTACCTATTCAGGACCAACATTAGCAATAGATCATAATGGATATGTTGTAGGAAACACATATTATTTAGCTAATTATAGAGCTGGATTAAGAGTCCTTGATATCACTAATATTGGTGCTGCAACTAACTCAATGACTGAAATAGGTTTTTTTGACACTTTTCCATCAAGCGATAGTGCCAACTTTAATGGAGTATGGAATGTATACCCATATTTCGCTAGTGGTAATATTATAATTAACGATATTGAAGGTGGTCTGTTTATTGTCCGTAAAAGCGTTAATTGAGTACTTAACTTCATTTCAATAGAAATACACTATCGAATCATTTATAAATATAATGTAAGCCCATAAGGTAAAACTGGACTAAAATTGTATATTTGTACTCTATTTAGAATTAATCTATATAAGAATTTATGATTAAAGTTTCAGAAATAGCCAAAATTAAAGTTATTGAGCTTATGCATGATGAAGGCTACGATTATAAAACCGACTTTGTTAGAGTTGGAGTTAAAAGTGGTGGTTGCTCTGGTTTGTCATACGATTTAAAATTTGATAAGCAAAAAGAGGAAGATGATAAAGTGTTTGAAGACAATGGTGTTAAAATTATCGTAGATAAAAAAAGCTTTTTATACTTAATAGGAACTACTTTAGATTATTCTGGAGGATTAAATGGAACTGGATTTGTGTTTAACAATCCTAATGCCAATCGCACTTGCGGTTGTGGAGAAAGTTTCTCATTATAATTTTAAAACGATGAGTAAGTATACAGAAGACGATTTAAGAGAAGAACTTAAAACTCAGGAATATGAGTACGGTTTTTATACCGATATTGAGTCGGATACATTCCCTAAAGGCTTAAATGAAGATGTTGTTCGGGCTATTTCTAAAAAGAAAAATGAGCCGAAATGGATGACTGATTGGAGACTTGAAGCATTCAGAATCTGGGAACAGATGGAGGAACCAGAATGGGCAAATGTAACCTACAAAAAACCAGATTTTCAAGACATCAGTTATTACTCCGCACCAAAATCAGTCGATCCAAATAAAACATTAGACGATGTAGATGAAGACCTTTTAGCTATGTATAAAAAGTTAGGCATCTCTATTGACGAACAAAAAAAGATGAATAACATTGCAATAGATATTATTGTGGATTCTGTTTCTGTTGCAACAACTTTTAAAAAAACATTAGCAGAAAAAGGCATCATTTTTTGCCCTATTTCTGAAGCTATTCAGGAACATCCAGAATTAGTTAAAAAATATATGGAAACTATTGTTCCTCAAAAAGATAATTTTTATGCTGCATTAAATTCCGCTGTATTTACCGATGGCTCTTTTTGCTACATTCCAAAAGGTGTGCGTTGCCCGATGGAATTATCAACCTATTTCAGAATTAACGAAGGAGGTACTGGTCAATTTGAGCGTACACTTTTAATAGCTGATGAAGGCAGTTATGTAAGTTATCTCGAAGGTTGTACTGCACCAAGTCGAGACGAAAACCAATTACACGCAGCTGTTGTAGAACTAATTGCGTTAGATGATGCCGAAATAAAATACAGTACTGTACAAAATTGGTATCCGGGAAACGCTGAAGGCGTAGGTGGTGTTTGCAATTTTGTAACCA
>JADFSQ010000235.1 GCA_022560715.1 Bacteroidota bacterium | reverse complement strand
GTAGCAATACCAATTTGAAACTTATACTCTAAACCTATAAAGGCATTAAAAAAATTATACTTAAAATCGTTGCCAAAACCAGCGCTATTAAAATTGTTAATTGTACCATTACTTAATTGCTGCACATCTTCACTATAAAAATCAGTAAAGGCGACATTTATACCAATGCTTGTGTAAAGATGGTTAAAATTATTAATTACCCAATAATCTTTTATAATGGTATTAATAGTATGTGATTTTGCTTTTTTGGTTTGCAAAATATTATAGGTAACATCATCTTCAAGAGGTATTAAACCTTGCAATATTTGCTGATTGGTAAGCCAATTGGTAATGGGTTTGTCGTTTTGAAAATTATAAGTAGCTTCAAGAGTTGCTGTATGGCTTTTAGATAATTTTCTGCTATAGCTTATATTTTGTTTTAGGTTTAAGCCTTTAATATTTGTAATGGTATTTATGTTATTATTAAGCGTTGGGTTTAGTGTGGTAATTAACCCATTGCTATCGTTGTTAGTAACTTTTACAAAACTGTTATAGGCAAAATCTTCATTATAACTTGGGTCGTAATCTAAAGTTAGTTTTGCAATGGTAAAAGAGTTGTTTAAGTTATTGCTAACCGTTCTGTTTTCTATAAAGGGAGTATCGTTATTTAAATACTCATTAAAGGTATTACTCAAGGTTTCTGTTTTGGATTTTGATGTAATAACATAACCACTAATATCTGTTACATTGTTTATAGATTGCCTAATATTTAATGCTCCAAATTGATTAGTGTTACTTGTAAAATTTTGATTATTTAAGTATTGAGCAAAATCGCTATTAAACAAACCAAAATAACTACTCGCATCATTTAATAGTTTACCAAAACCACCTTCAAACTCTAAATAATCTCGAAAGCTAAAACTTTTAACTCCAGTATTATTAATATCACCAATAAAGTTAACAGTAGTTTTCGGGCTGTAATAAAATAGGTTTGGATGTAATAGGTAGCGTTCTTTTATTCCTGCGCCAACTTCTATATCGCCAAAAGTAAACTTCTTTTTATCTTCTTTAAGTATAATATTCATTGCCATATCTTCACTGTCTTGTAAACCTTTAAGCATGGCAACTTCGTTATAATTATCTAATATCACAATTTTGTCAACAGCATCCGCAGGAATGTTATTAACTGCAAGTTTACTATCTCCTGTAAAAAAAGTTTTGTTTTCTACCAATACTTTGGTAATACGTTTGCCTTGAACAGTTACATTACCTGCTCTATCGACTTCTACGCCTGGGAGTTTTTTTAGCACATCGCGTAGTTTGCGCTCTTCGCCTGTTGTAAAGGCATCTAGCCTATAAGTAATGGTGTCTTTTTTTACCGAAACAGGAGGTGTGTAATTTAACTCTATAGTTTCTAATTGGTTTGGGTTTTCTAATAATGCAAAATTTTTAACGAGGTCTTGGTTTGTAGTAGTAACACTTATAGTTTGTGGTGTAAAGCCGAGATAACTTACCGTAATTTTATAGCTTTGGTTTTGTTGTAGCTTTAGTTTGTAACTACCACTTTCTTCTGTAATTGCAAAACTTATATCTACTATATCATTTTCTGGTATGGCTAAAATATTGGCATAAGCTAAAGAGTTTTGTAAGCTGTCTGTTACTTTGCCAGAAACTGTGATTTGTTGAGCATAAGAATTAATACCTAATAAAAATATTAGAATTATATAAAAATAACCACTTACAAAACTTTTTTTAGTTATTACCAAGTCTTCTTTCTCTTAATATTTGGTCATACTCTTTTCTATCATATATTTTGTAATTTGGAACTTTTTCTATTTTAATATCATTATTAAATTCTATTTCACTTACTTTAAATGTCAAAAGACCAACTTCATTTAATTCTAAAATAAGACCAGGCAGTTTTCTATATCCTGATGGACCAGCTAAAATATTTAATTCAGGACTGTACCATGCAATAATTGGTTTTTCAAGATAAGTGTTTCTTTTAAAGATCCTCTTAATACCAGTTGCCTTGTAGCATAAATATCCTGCTATTGTTTTCGTTTCTTTGGTAAGCTTCCAATTAAAGTTTAAACTGTCTCTTACTAAAATTTTAGCACTATTAATTTTTGTGAGGTTTATTTTTGTGGATAATTCAGAAAAAATTTTGCCTCTAATTTTTAATTCTATTTCAATTGGGTTAATGCCGTTCTTATTAGATGATAATGTATTGTCTTTCAAAAAAACAGTTCTTTTACTATTAAATTTTAGTTTAAACAAAAGATGATCTGTTTGTTTTCCATTTGAAAGCAAACTTTCGAATACTTTTTTTAATAAAGAATTTTCAATTGTATCAGATTTTATTTCAAAATTACTTTCTATTTTATAAGTTACAATACCACTAATGCCTTCTTGTGAAAACACACTTAAATTTACAAGTAACATTAAAAAAATTATGCTTTTTTTCATATGTTTATATTTGTTGTTTTTTAATAGTCTCTTGCTGCCTGCCTGCCGCAGGCAGGTTCGATATTAATCATTCTCTTTGTCGATAAACTTTTTAGCAAGACTATTTTATATTATATTTTTAAAAAAATTAGAGTCTCAATTCAAATATCAATTAAAGAATTGAGACTCCATTATGTTTTATAACATCTCGTCACAAGCAGCAGCTACTGCTTCTACTATGGCATCTGTTGTCTCATCTGAGAATGTATCTCCAAGTAAATCTCTTACTTTTGATGCAACCCAATCGCAGAACCAACCATAAGATTCCAAAACTACTGATTGTTCTGTAACTACTATTTGTTTTGCATCATTAAGAATTGAAACTTCTGAAGTAGCAGATAAACTGCCACTACTCATCATCAACACTACCGCAAAAACGACTACACTTTTTTTAATTTTTTTAAACATAATTTCTAAATTTTGGTTGGCAGTATTATAGTACAACCAACTGGTTAAACAATAAATGTTAACAGTCTTTTTAAAAATTACAGTCTATGTAAAACAGTCTAAAGGTTACAGTCAATAAATAATTATGAAAACACAGTCTAAATTTTCATAAAAGCACTATTTGATTAGTTTAAGGAGAACAAAAAAGTAAGCGCTTACAAAAGATTAATCTATAGTGTCTGAAATTTAATTTTGTAGACTGTTATAAAACAAAATGAGTTTCAGACAGTGTAAACTTATAAAAAAAAAAACATTACCTCGCAAGCTTTTCCTACAAAATTTTACAAAAACAGAAACTTTAACAGTTTAGGGCTTTAAATGTTAAAATTTTGAGATTTTAAGCTAAAAAATTACGGTTTTACCGTAATAGTGTGATTTTTACAGGGCTTCTGAATGGTTTTTGTAATAAAACCCAAAATCATGAGATGTTTCATCCTGATAAATATCAGGATGCTCAACATGACAAATTACCTATCCTGATTCTCCATAAATTTACGTTCCAATTCGGCTTGAAACTCTTCCATTACAGGACGTACAGTACTTTCTGGCAAGTCGGAAATTTTTATATACATTAATCCGTCAACAGCATTGTTAAATAATGGATCGACGTTAAACCCTATAAGCCTGCAATTTTGTTTAATATACTTTTTTAGCAACACAGGCATTCTAAGAGGTCCTGGTTCTAATTCATCAATAATTCTATCAAATTTGTTGAGGTCTGCTTTTGTAGCATCGAACACAAAATCTTTATCAGCATCTTTCAGTTTTACTTTAAATTCTTTTTTTGGATGTACATATTGCGCCACATAAGGATCGTAATAATGAGATTTCATAAACTCAATCATCAACGATTTTGAGAAATTTGAAAACTGATTACTAATACTCACGCCACCAATTAAATATTTATGTTCTGGAAAACGTAGTGTAGAATGTATTATACCTTTCCAAAGTAAAAAAAGTGGCATTGGTTTTTGCTGAAATTCTTTAATTATAAATGCGCGTCCTAATTCTATTGATTGACTCATCATTTTATAAAGTTCAGGTTCAAACCGAAACAAATCTTGCAGATAAAATCCATCTATTCCATATTTTTCAAAAATTTTAGAACCAATTCCCATTCTATAAGCTCCTGCTATGACGCATTTTTCAGTATCCCAAAGAAATATATGGTGGTAATAAGTATCAAACTTGTCAAGGTCTATGGCTTCATTTGTGCCTTCGCCGACTTCTCTAAATGTTATTTCGCGTAATCTGCCAATCTCACGTAATATATTTGGGAGTTTGCTTGCCGGAGCTA
>JADFSQ010000006.1 GCA_022560715.1 Bacteroidota bacterium | reverse complement strand
AGCAATAAGAGATTACTTTTTAATACGCCAAACCAAAGATTTTAATAACCGAATTATAGATAGTTTTTATACAGCTTTACTACATCTTCCAAAACCTTTTTTTGATACTCGTAAAATTGGCGAACTCGTTGCAAGACTTAACGACACACAACGTGTGCAACGTGTTATAAGCTTGGTAGCAAGTAGTGTTGTAATTAACGCTTTAGTAACAGTTGTGTCATTAGGTTTTCTATTCTTTTATTCTTGGCAAACAGGCTTCATTGCGTCTGTAAGTTTGCCATTTTACTTTTTGTTGATTTATAGTTTTAACAAGCGTATTATTACTGCTCAAAAAGAAGTGATGCAAGGTTATGCCTTTAGCGAAAGCAATTATATAACATCTATGCAAGGCATTGCAACCATTAAAAATAATAACAGACAAGCCATATTTAAAAAAATAAACCAACTTATTTATGGCAATTATCAAGAAAAAGCCTTTAATCTTAGCAAAATAAATGTACGTTTATCTGTGTTTTCAGCAGTGTTTAGTGTCTTGTTTTTAATGGGAATTTTGGTTTACACGTCTATTCAAGTATATCATGAAACTATGATGTTAGGAGAATTAATGGCAGTTCTTGGCATAGCAGGAAGCTTATTGCCATCTGTAGCAAGTTTGGCGTTAATAACCATACCAATTAATGAAGCGAAAGTAGCTTTTAACAGAATGTACGAATTTGCATCTATTGAAAAAGAACAATCAGGAAAGCAAAATATAACTGCTTTTGAATCTTTTAAAATTGAAAACCTATCCTTTCGGTTTGCAGGCAGAAGTCAATTGTTAAAAACTATTAATTTAGAAATTAACACAAACGAATGTATTGCTATTGTTGGCGAAAGTGGTTGTGGCAAAAGTACTTTAGGACAAGTAATTCAGAAATTTTACACATTTGAAAACGGGACGATTAGTATTAATGATAAGCATAAACTAAAAGATATAAATACTGAAAATTGGCGAAATATAATTGGTGTAATTCCTCAAGATATTACCATTTTTAATGGAAACCTTGTTGATAATATTTTATTGGGAAAAGAAGACAAACCAGAAAACATAGTTGAATTTTGCCAAAAGTTTGGTTTTGAAAAATTTATTGCAGAATTACCACAAGGTTATGCCACCATTTTAGGCGAAGAAGGCATTAATCTCTCTGGAGGACAAAAGCAACTGTTGGCATTAATGCGAGTGCTTTACAAAAAACCACAATTACTTTTATTAGACGAGTTTACTTCAGCAATGTACAGGAAAACAGAACAGTTTGTAATAAATTTACTCAACAAACTAAAAAGCGAAATGAGTATTATTTTTATCTCACATCGTTTGCATACTCTAAAGCGTATTGCAGATAGAATCTATATTATCGAAAATGGCGAAACAAAAGTTTTTGGAACTCATAAGCATTTAATGCAATCTTCAAATTTTTATAGTGATTATTGGCTAGAACTATCAGCATAAAATTATCCAAAAAAAAAACAGAAAAATGAAAACTCAAATTCCAAAGCACAACCTTTATGGAATTTGGGATTTAAAAAATTGAGATTTGTTGATTTGGTGCTTGAAAGCCAATGAGCTTTTTTTATCTTTGCACATTATTAAAATCAAAAAACAATGAAGCCGAGTACAGTAGCCGAATTATTGTCGCAAAATAAAACACAAGTTGAAATCGAAATTAAAGGTTGGGTAAGGACTTTTAGAGCAAACAGATTTATTGCTCTAAATGATGGCTCGACGATTAATAATATACAATGTGTTATCGATTTTGAAAATACTGACGAATCCCTTTTAAAACGAATTACTACTGGAGCTGCAGTACATATAAAAGGAACTTTAGTAGAAAGCAAAGGCAAAGGGCAATCAGTAGAGATACAAGTTTCATCAATCGACATTCTTGGAGACTCTAATCCTGAAGAATACCCTATTCAACCTAAAAAGCATTCGTTTGAGTTCTTACGAGAGCATGCACATTTGCGTACCAGAACTAATACACTTAGTGCTGTAATGCGTTTAAGATCTTCGCTGTCTTTCGCTATTCATAAGTATTTTAATGATAATGGTTTTTATTATATGCATACACCAATAATTACCGGAAGTGATGCTGAAGGCGCTGGAGAAATGTTTCGGGTTAGTAATTTGGATGCGAAAAATCCGCCTTTAAACGATGAAGGAGAGGTAGATTATACTCAAGATTTCTTTGGCAAGGAAACTAACTTAACCGTTTCCGGACAATTAGAAGCAGAAACCTTTGCAATGTCTCTTGGTAAAGTCTATACATTTGGACCAACCTTTAGAGCAGAAAATTCAAACACTTCGCGACATTTATCCGAGTTCTGGATGATAGAACCAGAAGTAGCTTTTATGGATTTAACAGGCAATATGGACTTGGCAGAAGACTTTTTGAAATCTGTTTTAAGTTACATTCTCGAAAATAATAAAGAAGATCTGGCGTTTTTGGAACAACGTTTAATACAAGAAGATAAAACGAAGCCCCAAGCCAAACGTAATGAAATGACCTTGACCAAAAAGTTAAGATTCGTTATAGATAATAACTTTAAACGTGTAAGTTATACCGAAGCCATAGATATTTTGCGTAATTGTAAACCCAATAAGAAAAAGAAATTTAAGTACATCATTAACGAATGGGGAACCGATTTACAAAGTGAACATGAACGTTTTTTGGTTGAAAAATACTTTAAATGTCCTGTAATTTTGTTTAATTACCCAGCAAAGATTAAAGCATTTTATATGCGCCAAAACGATCCTGATGAAAAGGGAAGAAAAACTGTTAGAGCGATGGATATTTTATTCCCGGGAATAGGAGAAATTGTTGGTGGTGCCCAACGTGAAGAACGTCTTGAGGTTTTAAAAGAAAAAATGGCAGCATTAAATATTTCAGAAGAAGAATTATGGTGGTATTTGGATTTGCGTAAATATGGTACTGCAATACATTCTGGTTTTGGTTTAGGCTTTGAGCGTCTCGTAATGTTTGCAACAGGAATGAGTAATATTAGAGATGTAATTCCGTTTCCAAGAACCCCGCAAAATGCTGATTTTTAATTCCTGCGAAGGCAGGAATCTTATTAAATAAACCATAATTCCTATTCTATTTACTATATTTAGTTGATTAATTATTATTTAAAATGCTCAAACAGTTTTTACAATTTAAATTATCTCAAAAATTATCGCCTCAACAAATCCAGTTGATGAAGCTGATACAGCTTCCTACATTAGCTTTTGAGCAGCGTATTAAACAAGAACTTGAAGAGAATCCCGCATTGGAAAGCGGAAAGGACAATACTGATGATTTAGAGGACAATTTTGATGATACTTCTGAAGACTATAATGATAACGAATCCATTAATGCAGAAGATATTAATGTTGATGAGTATTTAAGTGATGATGAAATACCTGATTACAGAACACAAGTCAATAATTATAGTCCTGATGATGATGACAAAAGCATTCCTTACGCTTCAGGAATTTCGTTTACGCAGCATTTAACGACACAATTAAATACATTTAGATTGGATGAAGAAGGTCGTATAATTGCCGAATTTTTAGTTGGTAGCGTTGACGGAAGTGGTTATATCCGTCGTTCTTTATCAGATATAATGGATGATCTTGCATTTACACAAAACATTTACACAACCGAAAATAAAATAGAAGCTACTTTAAAAATTGTACAACAATTAGATCCTGCCGGAGTAGCTGCCAGAAATTTGCAAGAGTGTTTAAGTATTCAGTTACAACGTAAAGCAAAAACCCCTAATACAGAGTTGGCTCTTAATATTATTGAAAAAGCTTTTGATCAGTTTACAAAAAAACACTATAAAAAATTGCTTCTAAAATTTAATGTTAATGAAGTGCAGCTTAAAGATGCTATTTTAGAGATTGAGCGTTTAAATCCAAAACCGGGAGGTTCTTTTTCGGGAAACACTAGAATGGTCGAACATGTTGTCCCAGATTTTACTATTAAAATTATGGATAACCAATTAGAATTAACACTTAATGGCAGAAACGCTCCTGAACTTCATGTGTCAAGGGAATATAACAATATGCTTAAAGGCTATAAGGAAGCAAAAAACAAAACTAAATCTCAAAAAGATGCTGTACAGTTTATTAAACAAAAATTAGATGGCGCAAAATGGTTTATCGAAGCTATAAAACAACGTCAACAAACTTTGTTTGTAACTATGAGTGCTATTATGAACTATCAAAAAGAGTATTTTTTAACAGGCGACGAGCTTAAATTGAAACCTATGATTCTTAAAAATATTGCTGATGAAATAGATATGGATGTTTCTACAGTATCGCGTGTAGCAAACAGTAAATATGTTGATACCCCTTACGGCACTAAACTTATAAAAGAATTTTTTAGCGAATCGATGACAAATGCTGAAGGTGAAGAAGTTTCGACTCGTGAGATTAAAAAAATATTGGAAACTGTAATCGAGGTTGAGGACAAGAAAAAACCATTAACTGATGAAAAGCTTGCGAAGATTTTAAAAGATAAAGGCTATCCCATTGCAAGACGTACTATTGCAAAATATAGAGAACAGCTTGACATACCAGTTGCCAGACTCAGAAAACAAATATAAATGAGTGTTGTTTTAAAAAGCATATCATATATTTTCCATCCATTAATGATGCCTTTTTTTGCTGTTTGTTTTTATTTTACAAAATCTCCTCGTTTTATTCCTTTACCAATAATTAAAGTAAAATTGTATTCGTTAGTATTACTTACTATCATTCTTCCCATACTTCTCTTTTTTGTATTAAAAACATTACGAAAAGTAAATACTGTTAACTTAGCTACACCTAAAGAACGTATTATTCCTTTAACTATAAATTGTATTATTATCTTGTTTATAGTTCAACGTTTGCTGCCATCTAACGAGATTACTGAACTTTATTTCTTTTTTATTGGAATGCTTCTATCTACTTTATCTTGTTTAATGTTAGCACTTCTAAATTTTAAAGCGAGTATCCATATGATTGCTTCTGGAGGAGTATTACTGTTTCTTATTGCCTTAAGTATTCATTTTAATATTAACATAAATGGTACTTTAGCAATCTTTTTTATTATTATAGGAGCAATCGCGACATCCAGACTACATTTAAATGCACATACTAATATTGAGTTATTAATAGGATTTTTTGTTGGATTGATTCCGCAGCTAATTGTGCTGAATTATTGGTTATAGTATATAAAATATAAGTCCGATTTTAATGGCGTTAATATCTATAGATTCCCCATTAATTTTTGCTTCTCTTTTAAATATAGGATTTAGCGCATAGTACAAATAAGCATTCCATGTGTTGTAGCCTACACTTAAAGTTAATCCATACTGAATCTTTTCAAAATCATCAATATTGCTGAGTTTAATGTTTTCTTGAGAACTATTAAATTTTGAAGTTGTAGCAAACACATAACCCAATTTAAATCCAGTATAAATTCTCCAAAATTTATACGAATCTTCGGTAGAAGTTCTCCACCTAAATTCAAATGGGATTTCTACAAGATGCATTGAAAACTTATTTTTAGTATATGACGTATTATCAAGAATTTCATAGTTAAGCATTCCCTGTTCATCTTCAGAGATCAATAGATTTTGATTAAACGAATTCGTAGAATAACCCAGACCTAAACCAAAAGCTATAGTTCTGTTTTTATTGATTGGCATATCTCTAATAAAACCAAAGTGAAAACCGCTGGAAAAACCACTTTGTGACATACCTTGAGGCATCTTGCCCAAAAGATTGTATGTTACACCAAAATAGAATTGATCTTCTCTATATAGATTATCTGCTTCTGAAATAGTATTATCCTGTCCTGATATAGAATGATAACTTATTAATGTTAGTATTAAAATTAAAACAACTCTCATGTTGTAAAGTTAAATATAAATATCTTCGAGGCAAACCCACAAGGTATTCAACAGAAAATAATTTTTAAAGTTCTAAAGCGAGCTTCGAGGTCATAACCCTGATATCCCATTAAAAAACGGGATTAGTTCAACTATTTATTTTGAATTCATTGCTACGCAACTTTTCAAAACAAAGTTTCACTAATAAAAAAGGCATTCTAAAATAGAATACCTTTAAATATTAAAATTATAGAAGAATTGTCTTAATTAGACATATCTCTTATTGATGCATAATTTATTTTTAAAGCATTTACTTTTCTAAGTTCCTGCTTAATATCTCCAACAATTCCCATATTTGCATCCTTATCTACTTTTAAGGATGTTATTAAGAATGGTCTTTCCTCTTCACGTTTGTCTGCCCTCTCAGCTGCAATAAAAGCTGCAATGTCAGATACTTCAGCAAATTTATCGTTTAGTTGTATTCTTGCTTCAGTACCATACTGCTTTTTATAGTTTTTACTAGGCTTCCCTACATAAATATACATCACCAAATTCTTCTTTTCAAGTTTCTCAACTTCTGAAGCTGATGGTAGTTTGTTTTCAATTTTAAGCGTACTATCTCTCATTACGGTAGCGACCATAAAGAAAAATAATAACATAAACACAATATCTGGTAATGATGCTGTATTAATTGCTGGCACACCGCCATCCTGTTTCTTTTTAAATTTAGACATATTGTTATAATACTGTATTAAATTCTAAATTACTGAACTTCTGAAAGTTTCATAGGATACTCCAATTTTATTTGAGATATCAATTCTTTTAGCTTTCCTTTATTTCCAATCCAAGTTGAACTAGGTTTAGAGTTCTTTTGCATCTCTAAAAAATCCATCCTTCTAAATCCTTTTTGTGGACCTATTTCAAGAGCTCGCCTATTTCGCAAGACATTATATGCCCCTACCAATTCGTTTTGAACTGAAATATAGAAACCATAAGATGTTTGTCGCTCGTTCTTTAAAGAAATAATTGCTTTGTCTGGATGATCGGAAGATTTTGGATTCCTTTTCCCCTTACAATAATTACATTTTTCGCCATCTGCATTAGTTCCTCCTCCATTATCTAAAAACTCAACAGCAGCAGCTCTTAAATCTTTAACTTGCATTAGTTCATCTTCTACCTGCAATTGATCCTTACCATTTAATAAAACGGTAAATATATTCTTTTGCTTGATAATTACATTTTCTTTAGAATCTTCTATTGGAGGTAACTTCCTGTTAATACCCCAATCTTTTTCCATAGTTGTAGTTACCAAGAAAAATATTAACAGTAAAAATGCAATATCTGCCATGGAGCCTGCATTAACTTCGGGTGCTGCTCGTTTTGCCATAATTACTTAATTAGTTTTTTAACTCCTGTAAATAATATTGAACCAATAGCTAATATCCCTAAAATATAAAATGCTACTAATCCAGCTCCAACTAAGTGAGACGACATTTCAGTTGCTATGCCTTCACTATGCTTGTATACAGTTGTATCTCCTCCAGATAAAACATAAGATATTACTAATATAGCAACAAATGATCCTGCGCCTATTAAGGTGCTTTTTAAAGACCCAGTATCTGTAAATAAATTTTTGATTACAAAACCTATAACAAATACCAAAACTATTACAAAAATCAAGTAGGCAACATAAGCCATATTGTCAACTAAACTTGTGTCTTCACCAGCTTCATAAGCCGAAGTAATTGCTGTATCGCCTTTAGAGATAATCATCACTAAAATTATAGCGCCAATTAAACTTAATACAGCAGCAAGTATCTTTAAAATTTTATGTAAATTCATAATAATTATTTTATTTTAAAGGGTTATTACTTCTTGTGTCTGATTAATAAGTCCATCAATGTAATTGATGCATCTTCCATATCGTTAACTATACTATCTATTTTTGCAATAATGTAATTATAAAATATTTGAAGTATAATAGCTACCACCAAACCAAATACAGTTGTTAAAAGTGCTATTTTAATACCTCCGGCAACTAATGAAGGATTCATATCTCCAGCAGCTTCAATTTTATCGAATGCAGAAATCATACCAATTACTGTTCCCATGAAACCAAGCATAGGTGCCAATGAAATAAATAATGCAATCCAAGACACATTCTTTTCTAATTGTCCCATTTGCACACCTCCATAACTTACAACAGCTTTTTCAACCTGTTCCAAGCCTTCATCAACTCTATCTAAACCTTGATAAAATATAGAAGCTACAGGTCCTTTTGTATCTCTACATATTTCTTTTGCAGCATCTACACCACCAGAAGCAAGTGCATCTTCAACGTTTTGAGTTAATTTTTTAGTGTTTGAGGTAGAAAGATTTAAAAAGATAATTCTCTCAATAGCGATTGCTAAACCTAGAATTAAGCATAATAATACAATTCCCATGAATCCTGCTCCTCCTTCAATAAATCTCTTTTTTAATTCTTGATGAAATGTAGCTTCTTCAGCAGGAGCCGCATCATCTTCTTGAGTTAAACTTACAACCGTATTAACAGTTGTATTTGTGTTCGCATTTGTATTAGCATTTATAGTTCCGAATGCCATAATACCAGCGATAGCCAGAATAGAAAATAATCTTTTCATTGATTTTGATCTTAAATTTTATTAGTTAATTAAGGGTTAAAGATATAAAAAAAATGCAATTAAAAAATAAAAATTACGATAGAGAAGATAAGATTAACCTTGTTGATCTAATAAATCTCTTATTTGTGTGTCAAAGAAAATAAAACTAGTTATTATTCTCTTGTGCAGAGAGGAAGGGATTCGAACCCTCGATACGCTATTAACGCATACACGCTTTCCAAGCGTGCGCCTTCGACCGCTCGGCCACCTCTCTAAAAATTTATTTTTTTCTTACAGCGGTTGAAATAACAAAAAAAAGTTTAACTGTTAAAGTTTTGATTGTTAATTTTAAGATATTTCACCTCTTAAAGAAGTTTCAAAAAGAGTTCTAAAGTCGTTTGAAGATAAATTTTTACCTAATAAATACATCAGTTTTGTAATTGCTGCTTCGGTTGTTATATCTTTTCCAGAGATAATACCTATCTTTTTTAACTGTGTACTTGTTTCATATTGACCCATTGCTACACTTCCTCCCGAACATTGTGTTACATTAATAATATGTATTCCTTTTGTTATTGTTTCTTTTAATAATGTAATAAACCAATCTTCAGAAGTGCAATTTCCTGCGCCATAGGTTTCTAAAATAATCCCTTTAAGATTTGTAGAATTAAATATGGTTTGTAAGAGAGAACAAGAAATTCCTGGGAATAATTTTACAAGCGCAATATTAGTATTCATTTCTTTATGCACGACTAACTTTTTTGCAGCATCTGGCTCAAGTAAATAAGGATAGTTAATTTTTAAATGTACTCCTGAAACTGCTAAATCCGGATAATTTAAGGAAGCAAATGCTTCAAAATGTTCGGCATTTATTTTTGTAGTTCGATTACCTCTATATAATTTGTATTCAAAATACAAACCTACTTCTTTTATTACAGGTTTGTTTTCTTCTTGTAATGATGCTACTTGAATAGAAGTGATTAAATTTTCTTTAGCATCGGTTCTTAAATCTCCGATTGGTAATTGTGAGCCTGTAAAAATTACTGGTTTGGATAAGTTTTCTAACATAAAACTTAATGCTGAAGCCGAATAACTCATCGTATCGCTTCCGTGTAACACAACAAAACCATCATAAGAGTTATAATTGTCTTCAATAATTTCAGCTATTTCAACCCAATATTCAGGATTAATATTCGATGAATCTATTGGTTCTTTAAATGAAATGGTTTCTATAGTGCAATCTAAAAGTTTAAGTTCTGGAATATTAATTATTAAATTATTAAAGTCGAAAGAACGCAAAACTCCTGTTTCGGAATCTTTAATCATCCCAATGGTTCCTCCTGTATATATTAATAGTATGTTTGGTGTCTTCATTTTAAACTTTAAAAACGTCTTTAGAATTTGATGTGGTAATTTCGGCTATTTCTTCTTGTGATAACTCATATAGTTCCGATACCTTTTCTAACACCTTTAATATATAACTACTTTCATTGCGCTTCCCTCTATATGGTGTTGGCGATAAATATGGCGAATCGGTTTCTAATACTATATGTTTAAGGTCTATTTGATTTAGGAATTTATCTATTCTTCCGTTTTTAAAAGTTACGACTCCTCCAATACCAAGTTTCATATTATACGAAATGGCTTGATGTGCCTGCTCAATAGTTCCAGTGAAACAATGAAAAATTCCGAATAAAGTGTCTGATTTTTCTTCTTCTAAAATTTCAAATATCTCATCAAAAGCTTCTCTACAATGTATTACTATTGGTAACTTGAATTGTTTTGCCAGTTTTATTTGAGTTCTGAAAGCTTCTTGCTGAATAGTTAAGGTTGATTTATCCCAATACAAATCAATCCCAATTTCACCAATCGCAATAAAAGAACGCTCTAATAATAATTGTTTAACATGTTCTAATTCAGTCTTATAATTTTCTTTAACAGACGTTGGATGCAATCCCATCATTAAAAATACGTTTTCAGGAAAGTCTTTTTCCAACTGAAACATTGCTTTTGTGTAAGAAGAATCTATGGCTGGAATAAAAAAGCGTCTCACATTTAACCCTAAAGCATGCTCAATCATCTCTTTTCTGTCTTCATTAAAAGCTTCACTATATAAATGTGTATGAGTGTCTGTAATTATCATATAGCAAAAGTAAGGGTTTGTTATGAAATAAAGTTTGCGAAATTAACGAAGTAATTTTGTTTATTTTAGAGGCGTAAAAATATTGAATAGTTATAGTTTATTCAACATTTTTATAACAAAGAAAGTAAGCAAAATAACAAGTCAAGATGTAAAGGTTATTTCATTAATCTATGATTCTTATATTTGAAAACCCATAATGGGCATTTGGCAAGTAAAGGCTATTACCAAGTGCTATAATTTAGGATAATAGGCTGTAAATTGTGAAATTTTTAAATAACTGAAAAACAAATAAATGACGTTACAAGAATTTCTTATACCGCAAGGCTACATAAAAATTAAACTTAAGTTTACGAAGACTAAACATTTTGAAATTAATGCAAGCATAAATGGCATTAAAGGCAAGTTTATTTTAGATACAGGCGCATCAAATTCATGTATTGGTTTTGATTCGGTCGAGACCTTTAATTTAAAAGTTGAAGATTCTGATGTTAAAGCAGCTGGAGCTGGTGCAACAGATATGTTGACAAAAATTTCTAAAAAAAATGTGGTTAAAATAGGTAAATGGAAAAAAGATAAGGTTGCATTAATTTTGTTTAATCTTACACATGTTAATACTGCTTTAACTAATCATAACTCAAATCCTGTGGATGGCATTATTGGAGCAGATATTTTAAAAAAAGGAAATGCTATTATAGATTATCAAAAAAAACAGTTATATCTTAAACTTTAATTAAACATATTAAATCCCTATACTTTTTATGAAGCCATCCATTATTATTGCCGATGACCACCCTTTAGTATTAAAAGGATTATATGATTTTTTAATCGAAAAAAACCACAATGTCGTTGGAAGTGCAACAAATGGCAAGGAAGCCTACGAATTAATAATTAAACATAATCCGGATATTGCTATTTTAGATATTAGAATGCCTTATAAATCAGGTATAGAGATTACTGAAGCCTGTATAAGTAATAATATAAAAACAAAAATCGTGCTTATAACTTTCGAAAAAAGCGCACAACTTTACCATCAGGCAAAAGCATTAAACGTTTCTGGTTATATACTTAAAGAATTTGCTTTAAGCGAAATTGAAAACTGCCTGACTGCCATTGAAAACAACAGCCCTTTTTATTGTCCAGAAATTGAAGAGTTTATGTCAAGTCAAGAAGATGTTATTGGTATAAGTAATTTAACCCCTACCGAAAAAAAGATACTGAAATTAATTGCTCAAAATAAAACTGCTAAAGAGATTGGTATTATTTTATTTACTTCTAGCAGAACTGTTGAAAAACATAAAAGTCACATTATCAATAAACTAAATATAGAATCTCATCAAAATAGTTTATTGATTTGGGCAAAAGAAAATCAAGATTTCTTTTTGTAAATATACGTAACGTTACGTATTGTTTGGTGTCCTTTTATTACAGACATTTACAGTGCTATTAATTAGTTATTAGGGAGAATTAGCGAAAGCTCTGGATTATTTATAATTCAGAGCTTTCAAATTAAATCTTTTCCCTTTTTAATCTACATCCAGATTTATCTATGAATAAAAATAATAACCTTAGAAACAAGATTATTTTAATTGGATTAGTTGTTATAGTTATACTCGTTATTTCTATAAATGTTTTAGTAAATTTTTTATAAATGAAAAAGCATTTTAAAAAAAGTGCTTTTCTATTCTTTCCATTTTAAGGTTTCCATAATATGCTGTATATCTTTCTTAAGATAATCTGAGGCAGGAAGAATTGAATCGTAATTAGGCTTTACATAAAAGTATAAAGAACCTGTTAAAAAATGCTTGATGCTGTCGGTTACATAAAATTGAGCTTGTGATGCTACATTCCCATCTACTTCGTAAAACATACCATAAACACGCTGTTCAAGATTTGCAAATGACTGTCCTGTTATTGCATCTGCTTTTCTTGCATGTGATTGAGTAATATTTTGCGCATCATTAATAAGCAATTGTAAATTATTGGCATCTATTTTTTTATAAGTCAAAAAAATGGTTGCTTTAATAGTAGGATAAGTAACTTCTAAGCCTAAAGTTTTTTTATTTCTTGATGATTTTATAACTCCTATATTATTAGCAATACTGTTTTTTTCAAAAGTAAAGGGCAAGTTGGTACTAACTTCTTTATATTGTGGCTTAGGATACTCTAATCTTAAAAATGCTTTTGGTTTTGGCATAGGTTCGTTACCGCAAGACATAAAAAAGACTATTGCAAAAAGGAAGAATATATTTTTCATAGTATTGCCCACGAAAGTGGGTATCTAATTATAATTAAACAGTATTGTCCGGCTAAAGACATAAGACCGCTTCGCTGTAAGAGCAAAGAATCAAGACTACATTATAACTAATTGATAATATAATAGTTAAAATTAGTAAGGTTCAATAACTCGCGCTTCTTTGCATATTTTCAAAAGCAATGTGTCAAATTTTAGAAACCTCTAAATAACTTGTACTGAACTTGTTTTAGTATAACAAACACAATGCTTTAGCGACTTATTTATTTTTTTACTCAAACAACAATGATAATTAAACTTTAGAGCTTGTCCAATAACTTTAAGTACTTATAACTTTAGCACACTTTAAGTACTGTGTGTAGTTACACTAATCTTTAATCGTAACTTTAATTTGTTTTATGCGTTTTTTATCTATGGCTTCAATAGTAAAAACGTAATTATCAAAATTTATTTCACTTCCTTTTTTAGGAAAACTTCCAGAAACCTCTAAAACAAATCCAGCAATAGTTTCTGATTCACCTTTTTTAGTTTCAAAAACAGTTTCGTCTTCAAGCTCAATAATTTTATAAAAGTCTTTTAATGTTGTTTTTCCTTCAAACACAAAATTGTTTTCATCGAGTTTAGAATATGTAAGGTCATCTACATCAAACTCATCACTAATATCACCTACAATTTCTTCTATAACATCTTCAAGAGAAACAAGCCCAGAAGTTCCTCCATACTCGTCAACTACAACAGCAAGATGCACTTTCTTTTCTTGAAATTCTACCATTAAATCGTCTAACTTTTTGTTCTCAGGTACAAAAAACGGTTCTCGAAGTAAGCTCGTCCAATCAAAATATTCTTTATCTAAATGAGGTAATAAATCTTTTACGTATAAAATACCCGAAATAGTATCTACATTATCTTTGTAAACAGGAATTCTGGAATAACCATGTTTAATTATTTCGGGAATAATCTCACTATATTTTAGATTTTCATCTAAAGCAAAAATATCAATTCGTGGACGCATAACTTGTTTAGTGTCAGTATTTCCAAAAGACAAAATCCCCTTTAATATTTTATGTTCTTCACTTGTTGTGTCTTCTTCATTAGTTAATTCTAAAGCTTGTGATAATTTATCAATATTTAAATTAGATTTCTGTTTCCGTAATTTATTACTAATAGTTTGTGTTACTCTTTGCATTGGTAAACTTAAAGGCGAAAAAACAGTGTCTAATATTTTTAATGGATATGCCATGAATTTCGAAAACTTTAAATTATTCCGGCTGGCATATACCTTTGGTAATATTTCTCCGAAAAGCAAAATAAAAAATGTGGCAGTAACTACTTTTAAAAAGAATACGAGATTAACTTCAAAAAAATAAAAATTAATAACAGTATTGAAATTTTTAAATAAAACATCGCTTATTGAAGCAAACAAAATAACAATAGCAATATTTATAAAATTATTGGCTATTAATATGGTCGCCAACAATTTTTGAGGTTTTTGTAAAAGTTTAGAAACTATCTCTATAGGTTTGGATTTTTCTTCTAATGCACTATCAATATCTATTTTTGTGAGTGAAAATAAAGCGACTTCGGCTCCCGAAATTAATGCTGAACATAGCAAAAGCAAAAATAAAATGACAAATCCAAACGCAATTGAAACATCAATTGTGTTAAGGTAGATAATTAAACTAAAGGGATCGGGATCCAAATGCTATTGTATTAGTGAAACAATTTAGAACGGTAAGTCATCTTCTTCTGTGGCTGGCTCGCTTACTACTTCTTGATTTTTTTGTACAGATGGTTGTACTTCTTGTGAAGCAGCTTCAACTGAAGTGCTTTCTCTTTTTGTGGATAAAAATGTAAAATCTTTACACTGAATTTCGGTAGAAAAACGATCCATTCCTTTATCATCTTGCCACTTACGTGTTTTAATTCGCCCTTCAATATAAACCTTGTCTCCTTTGCTTAAATATTTTTCGCAAATCTCTGCAGCTTTATTTCTAACCACTATATTATGCCATTCTGTATTAGAAACACGCTCATTAGTTTGTTTGCTTACATAGGTTTCGGTTGTGGCCAACGGAAAACGACCTATACAGCCACCACCTTCGAAATAATGCATTTTTACTTCGTCTCCCAAATGCCCAATTAGCATTACTTTATTTAATGTTCCTGACATAATTATTTTAATTTATTAATATTACAAAATTAACTGAATTATTATAGACTTTTTTAAAAGTAATAAAAAAATATGAACAATATATTTATTCTAAAAATTAAACCTGTCTATAAATCTGCTTATCAAAACTGGTACTGGATAAGATTTTATTTTTGAAATATCTATTCCCTTTTCAGGAAGTTCTTTAACTTTTAAAATCCAAAACTTTGTATATAAATGTTGATGAGAAAGTTTATGAACAATTTCGGTTTCATTAAAAAGACTAAAACTATAATCTGCACCATTAATATATGTAATCACATCATTATTATTTTTGAAATTTTCATGTAATAATGATTCACTTGTTTCAATTAAGGGGAATTGATATAAATATTGCCAAATCCCTTTCTCTATACGTTGCTCTAAAATCGTTTCATTGTTTTCGGAAACAAATACTAAAAAATTAAAGTGTTTTTTTGAGATTTTAGTCTTACTAATTTTAACAGGTAGTTCTGCTATTCTGTCAAATCGTAATGCTACACATGTTGCATTTAAAGGACATATTTTACAATTTGGCGTCTTTGGTTTGCATTGCGTTGCACCAAATTCCATAATTGCTTGGTTATAATCTCCAATATTGTTTTTAGGCAATAGTGATTGCGCAAGTGTTTTAAATTTTTTGATGCCTTGAGTTGAATTAATAGGAACCTCAATTCCGAAAAAGCGAGACAATGCTCTATAAACGTTGCCATCTACAACTGCTGTTGGCTCATTATAACAAATTGAAGCAATTGCGCTTGCAGTATAATCTCCAACGCCTTTAAGTTTTAATAGCTCTTTATAGGTCTTCGGAAACTCTCCGTTTAATTCGTCTACAATATACTTTGCTGAAAAATGCAAATTCCGAGCTCTCGAATAATAACCCAAACCTTGCCACAATTTTAAAATGGTGCTTTTTTCTGCTTTTGCAAGATCATAAACCGTCGGAAAATTAGCAACAAAATCTTCATAATATGGTAAGCCTTGTTTAATTTGAGTTTGCTGCATTATAATTTCTGACAACCATATATAATAAGGGTTTCGTGTTTCTCTCCAAGGAAGCTCTCTCTTATGTTCTGAATACCAATGTATTAATATTTTTGTAAAATTCATTTAAAAAAATTCCTTGACTGACAAAAATAAACGTTTATTTGGTTAAATTTTAATGTATTAGACTTGAAATATTGAATATAAAATACATATATTTGCAACCCTTATAATTAATAAATAACCCTTTAAAAAACAACAAACAATGACTAAAGCTGATATAGTAGCAAAAATTTCTGAAAAATTAGGAATAGAAAAAGGAGATGTTCAAGCAACAGTAGAAACATTTATGAGTGAAGTTAAAACATCTTTAGAAGGTGGCAATAACGTATATCTTAGAGGTTTCGGTAGTTTCATCGTCAAGACAAGAGCGGAAAAAACCGGTAGAAATATTTCAAAAAATACAACTATTATAATTCCGGCTCACAACATACCTGCATTTAAACCAGCAAAAGTTTTTGTAGAAAGTATAAAAGCTAATGTTAAGATTAAATAAAACAATTAATAAAATATTAATTTAAAAAAAGTATTAATTTATGCCAAGTGGTAAAAAACGTAAAAGACACAAGGTTGCTACGCATAAGCGTAAAAAAAGACGAAGAGCTAATCGTCACAAGAAAAAATAACACGAAAAAGTAGTTTGATAACTACTTTTTCGATTTATATTAAAATCGTTCTTTGATATTAAATTTATGATTAAATCATGCTTTTACCTTAGTATGATCATAAATTTTACAGATTAATCCCGATAATTATCGGGACCTGTGAATCAAATTAAATATGTATAATCCATCTGTCACACTTAAATGTGATAGATTAAAATTAACAAAATGAATAAAGAATTAATAATTCGTTCTAGTTCTAACACTGTTGATTTTGCCTTATTAAAAGATGGAAAACTTATTGAATTACAAAAAGATGAAGAAGGCAATAATTTTTCGGTTGGCGATGTGTTTTTAGCCAAAATTAGAAAATCTGTTGCTGGTTTAAATGCAGCATTTGTTAATGTTGGTTATGAAAAAGATGCGTTTTTGCATTATCATGATTTAGGCCCAAAACTTCCAACTCTTTTAAAATTCGTAAAACGTGTAAGCACAGGTAAACTTAGAGATTATTCTTTAAAGAATTTCCCATTTGAAAAAGATATTGATAAAAACGGCAGCATTGCTGACGCCATAAAATCAAATCAATCTGTATTAGTACAAATAGTAAAAGAACCAATATCTACTAAAGGACCACGAATTAGTTCGGAGCTTTCAATAGCTGGTAGATATGTGGTTTTAGTTCCTTTTTCCGATCGGATTTCAATTTCACAAAAAATTGAAAACAGAGAAGAAAAAGACAGACTTAAACGTTTGCTTAAAAGTATAACCCCAAAAGGATTCGGAGTTATAGTACGTACTGTTGCAGAAGGCAGAAAAGTAGCTGAACTAGACAGAGATTTACAAAATTTGTATGGTCGTTGGACCGCAATGTGTAAAAAGCTACATAGAGCACATCATCCTAGTAAAGTGTTAGGAGAAATGAATAAAGCCTCTTCTATTTTAAGAGATATTTTTAATGACTCTTTCACTTCAATAATAGTAGATGATGAATTGCTTTACATTCAAATAAAAGATTATTTGCAAGAAATTGCACCTAAAAAAGAATCAATAGTTAAGTTGTATCAGTCTAATATTCCAATTTTTGAAAAACATGGAATTGAGAGGCAAATAAAAACATCCTTTGGAAAAACCGTATCTATGGCAAAAGGTGCTTATCTTATAATAGAACATACAGAAGCTCTTCACGTTATAGATGTTAATAGCGGAAATCGCTCTAACAAAGCAAAAAACCAAGAGGATACAGCATTAGAAGTTAATTTAATTTCGGCTACCGAACTTGCTCGCCAATTACGCTTGCGTGATATGGGCGGAATAATTGTAGTAGATTTTATTGATATGAATAAAGCTGAACATAGAAGAAAGCTCTTTAATCATCTTCGTGACGAAATGAAAGATGATAGAGCAAAACACAAAATTTTACCTCCAAGTAAATTTGGATTGATACAAATAACCAGACAACGAGTTAGACCAGAAATGAACATTAAAACCAGAGAGGAAGACCCAAATGGTATTAATGGTCAAGAAGTTGAAGCTCCGATTGGTATCGTACAAAAGATTTCGCACGATCTGGAAGAACTATTAAAAAAAGACTATAAAAAGCTGACTTTAAACACACATCCTTTTATAGCAGCCTATTTAACAAAAGGCTTTCCATCTTTGCGTTCAAAATGGTTTTTTGAACACAAAAAATGGGTAAATATATTACCAAGAGATGCTTACACATATCTAGAATATCATTTTTTTGATAAAAATGGTAACAAAATTGAATTGTAAAAAAATCCTTATTCTAACGAGTAAGGATTTTTTTTGTTTTTATGGGTTTCTGTTCCTGTCGGAATGACAAAATATTAAGGTGCAGGATTTGGTATAGCAGCATGTACGGCATTTATTTGTGCCAATATCTCTTCACTTAATTCCACATTAATACTATCAATATTTTCTTTAAGTTGTTCCATAGTTGTGGCTCCTATAATAGTACCGGTAACAAATGGTTGTTGAGTAACAAAAGCAAGAGACATTTGTGTTAAACTTATATTGTTTTCTTCGGCAATTTTTAAATATTTTTGTGTTGCTTCGGTAGATTGCTCACTACTATATCTTGCAAATGTCGGGAACAAATTTAATCGAGAATTTTTTGCTGCAATTCCTTTTATATATTTCCCGGAAAGCACTCCAAATGCTAATGGAGAATAAGCTAAAAGACCAATATTTTCTCTTATGGCAACTTCTGCCATATCACCTTCAAAAGGTCTGTTTAACAACGAATAGGCATTTTGAATGGTAATCATTCTTGGTAAATTGTGTG
>JADFSQ010000234.1:2534-4248 GCA_022560715.1 Bacteroidota bacterium | reverse complement strand
AAATGTCATTAAATTATTGCCGGAATTGATTAAGATATATCCCGAAATTCATTACCATTGTGTTGGTATTCCTACTCAAAAAGAAGAGTTTATAAGTATTGCGCTTAAGCTAAAAGTAGAAACTCATATTACTTTTCATGGTAAAGTCAGCGATTCACATTTACAAGACTTATTGCAGTCGAGCGATGTATTTGTGATGCTGAGTAGCCCAACACAAACTGGTGATGTGGAAGGTTTTGGTATCGCCATTATTGAAGCAAATGCTTTGGGATTACCAAGTATTGGTGCTGAAGGTTGTGGTATTGAAGACGCGATTAGCAATAAAAAATCAGGTATTTTAGTGACTTATAACGATTCGGAAGTATTTCTAAAAGCCCTAAACGAAATTCTTTCCAAATATGAAAATTATAAATTTGAAGCAAAACAATGGGCTAAACAACATACTTGGGAAACTATAATTAAACTGTATATTAAAGAAATTAATTTGTGAAATTAGCCATTATATCACATACCGAACATTATAAAACCAATGATGGAACCATAGTTGGCTGGAGCCCAACAGTAAATGAGATTAATCATTTGTTGGAAGTTTTTGATGAAATATTTCATATTGCTATGTTTCATAACGATAAGCCTCCGCCAAGTGTGATGCCTTATGTCTCAGATAAAATTAAATTTATTCCAATTCCAACAGTTGGTGGTACAACAATTTTAAGTAAGCTAAAAATTATATGGAATGCACCACAAATAATAAGAACAGTTTCGAAAACCTTAAGACAAGTCGATTATTTTCAATTGCGAACACCTACAGGAATTGGAGTGTTTTTAATACCATATTTAACTTTTTTTTTTAAGAAAAAAGGATGGTTTAAATATGCAGGTAATTGGAATCAGAAAAATCCACCTTTAGGTTATAGATGGCAACGTTGGATGTTAAAGCACCAACAAAGAAAAGTTACCATAAATGGGAAATGGAACAACCAACCCAAACAGTGTTTAACCTTTGAAAACCCATGTTTAACTTTGAAAGATTTAGAAATTGGGCAGCAGGTTGTTGATACGAAAAATAAAGGAGGAAAATTATCATTTTGTTTTGTTGGTCGTTTGGAAAAAGAAAAAGGAGTTGAACGGATTATTGAAGCTTTTAAAGCTTTATCTAAAGAAGAAAAAGTTAAAATTGATCAAGTACATTTGGTTGGAAATGGAAAGGATTTGAAGTATTTTAAAAACTTAAGTAAAGATTGTAATATCAATTTTAAATATCATGAATTTCTAAATCAGAAAGAAGTTTTTAAAATATATGGCAGTTCTCATTTTTTTTTATTGCCAACAACAGCTTCCGAAGGGTTTCCTAAAGTTATTGCTGAAGCTATAAATTTTGGGTGTATTCCTATCGTTTCAAACATTTCATCTATCGGACAATATATTAAGCATAATGAAAATGGGCTATTAATTGATAATGTGAATTCGGAAAATGTATTGAAAATGATACAAACTGCACTAAATTTGTCGGAGAGTGATTATAAGAGATTACTTGAAGACAGAAAAAGTATTGTAGATAAATTCACTTTTTCACATTATAATTTTAGAATACATACAGAATTATTAAACTACCCCGAGGCAGAGCCACTGAGGTATTAAATAGAGTTTGTCACGCAAACATCACTTTTCCGAAGAGGGTCGGGAAATTAAACCACATCTTCTCGTCCGCCGA
>JADFSQ010000234.1:0-2524 GCA_022560715.1 Bacteroidota bacterium | reverse complement strand
ATCCAACGATAATTATATCACATTAGTATTACTGCACATTATTATTGGCGTTTCATTATTTTTATTTGAACCCTTATCGAAACTCTATTTTGTTTTTTTAGCAGGGTTTTTTATAATTAGAATAGTCTTGGCTTCAAATTCTCAAAAAACTATAGAAGTACTTTTAGCTTGTGCTTATTTTGCAGGAGCTGAAGTATTATTTAGAATGACTAAAGGTGCCTTGGCTTATGAAGCTTCCAAGTATTTAGTTATTGTGTTTATGGTAATGGGTATGTTTTTTAAAGGTTTAAATGGGAAAGGGTACCCTTACTTTTTATACCTTATATTACTTGTTCCCGCTATACTTGTTGCCTCTACCACTTTAAGTTTTGATGCAAGGTTTAGAACCAATATTGCTTTTGTATTGAGTGGTCCAGTATGTTTAGGAGTCGCAGCTTTGTTTTGTTATGATAGGAAAGTAACAAATAAACAATTATTAGAAATCATTACTTATCTCGCTTTACCTATTATTACTACTACAACCTATTTGTTTTTATATAATCCAAGTATTAAAGACACCTTATCAGGAACAGCTTCAAACATTGCTACTTCAGGAGGCTTTGGACCGAATCAAGTATCTACTATATTAGGCTTGGGCATATTTGCCATAGTGGTGCGATTATTTTTAAAATCTCCCAGTATGTTTGTAAAGTTATTAAACTTGACAATTTTGGGAGCAATGACATTTAGAGCTATTGTAACATTTAGTAGAGGTGGTGTGTTTGCTGCTATTATTGTAGTTGCTGCATTTTTATGGACGATTTTTTATAGGTCCTCTGGAAAACAACGGAATAAAATTTTTGGTTTATTTATTTTTGTACTTTTTGTTGTTATTTGCCTTTTTTCAAGACAAGGGCAAGCGCAAGACATTAAACCAAAACAACTGAAAATTGTGTTTATTGCTTATGAGAACCCAGACCAACTTGTTGAAGATGTTAAACCCATTGTGGCGTATTTAAAAGAAACACTTAATATGGATATTAAACATTTTATTGCAACCGATTATGCAGGAGTTGTTGAGGCGCTACGCAATGAAACCGCAGATATGGGATTTATGGGCTCACTTCAATATGTTTTGGCCCACGATATGGCCGGTGCTTATCCAATCTTAGGCGAAATCTACAAGGGAAAGTCGACGTATATGTCTAAGATTTTTGTTCATAAGGATAGTGGTATTACTGATGTTAAAGATCTTAAAGGAAAAACGATTGCTTTCGTTGATCCAGTCTCATCATCTGGATACATGTATCCTCTTGATATTTTTAAACAGAAAGGACTTATTAAAAATAAAGATAACGCAGAAAAGTTTTTCAGAAGAATTTATTTCGCTGGGGGCGATGAACAGGCCTTAAGAGCGGTACTTAATAAATTTGTCGATGCGGCAGGAATTGGTCAATATTCTTACAATCTATTGAATTTTGATGAACGCGATACGATTCTGTCTATCGCCGAATCAAGCCCTATCCCGTCTCACTGTGTCGTTGTTCGCAAGAATCTTCATCAACCAACCGTCGAAAAGCTTCAAGAGGCACTCTTCAATTTAAATAATGAGCCTAACCGTCATCTTCTTAAATATCTTTATAGTGTAGACGGTTATATCAAAGTAAACCATGATAACTATTTATCGGTTGAAGAGTTAGCCAGAGAATATGGTTTTCTAAAAAAGAAATAAATAGAAGGCAAGCCTTGGAAAGCATAATCAACCTTAAAAATGTTCGCGTACGATACGGTAAAATAAGTGTCCTTAATATTGAGGAGTTAAGTATTGCTCGTTCTGAACGGATTTTTATATTAGGACGCAGTGGAGCAGGCAAAACGACATTATCCAAACTTATTAAAGGACGCATTGAAGCATCCGAAGGGCGAGTAAATGTTCTTGGCCTTGATCCTTTCGAATCTCAGTACGTACAACGCCGCGAAAGCCAACAACGGATCGCCATGATCGATCAAGAGTTCTTTCTTATTCCGCGCTTAAGCGTTGTGAACAACGTTTTGTTAGGATGTTTAGGACGGGTGTCCCCATGGAAAACTTATTTTGGGTGGTATCCAGCTGATGAATGGGAAAAAGCTGAAGCCATTTTAAATGAAGTCGGATTAAGAGGGATCGGTGATCGACGCGTGGAAACATTAAGCGGCGGACAAAGACAACGAACTGCCATCGCTCGGGCGCTCATGCAGGAAGCTGATATCATTCTTGCCGATGAGCCGGTGTCTAACTTAGATCCTGAATTTGCCGTTGATGTCTTAAGATTACTTGTGGATTGTGCCGAACGACGTGATGTAACACTTTTGGTAAATATTCATCAGCCTTCACTCGCAAAAAAATTTGCCAGTCGTTTTATCGGGCTTGCGGATGGAAAGGTGATTTACGATGGGCCGCCGATTGACCTAACAGCTGATGATGAAGAATTTATCTATAAAGGCAATGGTATAGAGAAAAGATCATAAACATTGAAGTTAACTTTTTGATCAAACGCATGTTTCT
>JADFSQ010000233.1 GCA_022560715.1 Bacteroidota bacterium | reverse complement strand
TATCTGCACAGTAATATTATTATCTATTGTTTTTATTCTTTTTTTCTTCCTTCTCGTAACTCTTAATTCCATTCGTTAACCATTTACTCCATGCTGCATTAAATGTGTGTATGTTTTCGGTTTCTTTTTCTTCGGAATCGTATATAATGAAGTTGTTGTTTTTCCACTCGAAAATACCTCCATACAAATTGAAGACATTTGTATAACCTGCCTTTTTGAGTTTCTCTGCAACGTCTTCAGAACGAATACCTAAAGAGCAATACACCACAATTTGAGAGTCTTTATTTGGAAGTTTTTTTTGTACTGAATCTATTTGAAAATCATCATACCCAACATAAATAGCATTCTTTAAATGACTTACATTATACTCTTTCATTTCTCTGGCATCTAAAAGGATGGCATCGGTTTTGGGCATTGCCAATTCTTGAACTGAAATGTAAGGCACACTTCGTTCATTATACATTTCTAATAAATCAGAAAGTGATTTGGGTTCTTTTTCTTGAGCAAGACTAAATTGAGTCGCAATAAGAAAGAGCAGTAGTATGTATGATGATTTTTTCATTCTTAAATCAAAAATCGTTAATCGTAATTCTTAAATCACACTACCTTGACAACTACTTCCTGCGCCAGCAGTACAGCCATAACAATGTTGTGAAATTATTATTTTTCTGTTTTGAAGCAACTCTTCATTGTAGTCTTTAATGTGTTTTACTTTACTCGCAACTTTTAATCCTAACATTTGATTAAAGTCGCAGTCGTAAAGCCAACCATCCCAACTTACCGAAATAGTATTCCTGCACATAACATTCTTTACAGCTTCTGGATTATAAGCTTCGACTAACGAGTACATATAATCTTCATAATTTTCTGAAGCGATTAAATAATCTAAAAATCGACTTATAGGTAAATTAGTTATTGCAAACAGATTATGAAACTGAATATCAAAATCCTTTTTCAACACCTTTTTAAATTCTTTTTCCATAGACGCTTGGTCTCCAGGTAAAAATGCTCCTGAAGGATTGTAAACCAAATCCAACTTCAAATTACTATTAGGCATTCCGTAACCTATAGCATTTAGTTCTTGTAAGGCTTTAATAGATTTATCAAAAACACCTTCACCACGTTGCTTGTCGGTTTTTCCTTTTGTCCAGTGTGGCATTGAACTCACAACATGAACATTATGCTTTTTGAAAAACTCTGGTAAATCGTAATATTTTTTATTGGCTCTTATTATTGTTAGGTTTGAACGTACTATAAAATCTTTAATTCCAATTTTAGAGGCTTCTTCTACAAACCATCTAAAATCAGGATTCATTTCTGGAGCGCCACCTGTTAAGTCTAATGTATGAGCTTCCGTTTTTTTGATGATATCTAAACATTGCTGCATCGTTTCTCTTGTCATTATCTCTGTTCTGTCTGGACCAGCATCAACATGGCAATGAGTACAAACTTGATTACACATATAACCTAAATTAATCTGAAAGATTTCAAGCTTATTAGGTCTTAAAGGAAACTGATTTGTTTGTGCTATTTTCTCTTTGAATTTAGGCAATTCTCCATTTAGAAAAATTCCATTCGATAGAATCTCCAGTTGCCTTTCGCTATTTGCTAATTCGCTTTCGCGTTTATGTAGCGATTGTATTTTAAGTTTTATCATCTTTTAGTTCCCACGAAAGTGGGAATCTTTTTTAGTTCGAACTTCAAACTTCAGTCTTCCGACTTACAATTCTATTTATCCATCCAATTTATTCACTTTATTCATCATTTGAACACCCATTACCAGCGTTGCGCCACTTTTAATAGCAGCTCCTACATGTATGGCTTCCATCATTTCTTCTTTGGTTATACCACGTTGCAAACCGTCTTTTGTGTATGCATCAATGCAATATGGGCATTGTTCGGTATGTGCAACAGCCAAAGCAATCAAAGATTTTTCACGAGCTGATAATGCACCTTCTTCAAAAACTTTATTGTAATACTCAAAAAATTTTGTTCCTAATTCTTCACTCCAGTCTGTTATATTTCCAAACTTTTTTAAATCGGCTGGGTCGTAATAAGTTTTAGACATAATTTAGGTATTCTAATGTTTTATAGACGTAAAATTCGTTAAAAGTTTACGAATTAATGTTAGAAAATATATAAAAATAAAATTCAAGTAAAAATACTACTTTTAAAAATTATATAGTATATGCTAAACTGGATTGAATTATTAAACGATTTTAAAACCAAAAGAGAACCAATAGCTTTGGTTACAGTTACTAAATGTTTAGGCTCTACACCTTGTGCAGTTGGTTCAAGAATGATTGTCACTAAAAACAAAAACATTTTTGAAACCATTGGAGGCGGAAAATTAGAATTTTTAGCCATTGATGAGGCGATAATCGCCATTAATGAAAACAGAATAATAGAGCTTTCATACACTTTAGGTCCAGAATTTGAACAATGCTGTGGCGGAAAAGTTGAATTAATTATAGAACCTATGAATCAATTACCTGAACTTTTTTTATTTGGAGCTGGCCATATAGGAGTTGAAATATGCCAACTGTTAAAGGATACACCTTTTCAGGTTAACTTAATTGACTCCCGAAAAGATTGGCTTTCTAATTTAGATTTAGATAAAAGTATTATTTCGTGTACCGTAGATACAAACGATTATAAAACCTTTAAAGATGCTGTACGTTGGGGAAATAATTGCTATGTACTTGTTTTAACTCACGACCATACTATCGATTTCGATATTATAGCTATGGCGTTGCAAAAAGAGACTAAGTTTTTAGGACTTATTGGCAGTAAAACAAAACGTGTACGATTTCATAATATGCTTATGAAAGAGATGTCTATTAATGAAGGGATGACCAATGTGGTTTGCCCAATAGGGTTAGACCTTGGTGGAAATTCTCCAAAAGAAATCGCAATTAGCGTTGTAGCACAATTGTTGCAAACACATTATAAAGCATAACTGTCTTTTCTATTGAAGTGAGTAACCTTTTTTTAATAAAAAAATAGAACGCAGATAACACAGATTTTTTATGATTTATCACAGATTTTATCAGTGAATATCTGCTTAATCAGCGTTATCAGTGTTCTATTAAGTTGTCATTAATGAGCCCAAATTATAAAAATTTCGCTTGCCTGTCCTTCAAAATTTTTGCAAAAGAGCGTGTTCTAATTTCATCTAAAGTTAAGCCTGTAGCTAAAACTTCATCAATAGTAATTGCACCACTATTGAGTGCTTTTAAAAAGTAGTTTAATAGTCCTTGTCCAGTAGCAGCATCATCAAACGTATTACCAATTAATGTGGCTTGCGCTGCCTTTTCCATAAAGGTTTTTAAACGCAAAACAGCATCGTCATAACTTTCTAAAAAGAAGGCATAAACTGCGGTGTAACGCATTGGTAATTGTGCAGGATTCAAATCCCAACCTTGATATAAGCCTTTGTATAATGAATGCCGAATGTGTCCATAACCTTTTAACCAGGCACTATGTACTACTTTTTTATTTTCTTGTTCTTGAGCTTCGGTTATTTCGCCACGATGTGGACCAATTGGCATTGTATTGGTTGCACCATCAGACAGCCAAACTCCTGTATGAGCCAAAGCAACTTTGGTCATATAATGCGCAAAATCACAAACATCGTGATCCATTTCCTGATACCTTGCAGTAATGTTGTTTGAAGCTGTATAATCGTAAGTTCCAAAATGTGTGGCAATACAGCGTCCTTTACTGGCTCGGATAAATCGCATTAACGCGTTTGTGCCATCCTCGCCCATGATTGCCTGGGTTGTTTCAACCATAATTTCCATTTTTAAAGAATTAGCAGGCAACCCGTTTTCTTTTTCCAAAATCTCAAAAAATTGGACCAACGCTGTGACCTGTTCCGGGATTGCCACCTTTGGCAGCATTACAACAAAATTGTTGGGCAAAATGCCATGAGTTTCTTTGAGCAAAGTTGATATAAAAATATCCAGTGTCCGAGCACCCCGTTTTTTTAAATCTTCAGTGAATGGTTTTATGCGGATACCGATAAAAGGGGAAATGGTTTTCCCGGCCATTCCTTTGGCCAGTTCTTTTGCTGTAAATACAGCCGTTTCATCCTCTTCTTGCCAACTACGGTTTCCAAAACCATCTTCAAAATCGATGCGAAAATCTTCGACAGCTTCTGTTTGCAATTTCTCAATCACTTTATTATAAACTGCCAAAGAGAGCCAGGCGGGATTACCTTTTTTATTCGGGACTTTTTCCAATTCATGTTGTAAG
>JADFSQ010000232.1 GCA_022560715.1 Bacteroidota bacterium | reverse complement strand
AGGAATTATATGGTTATACCACCAAAGGAAGAAATGTAAATATTGGATTTAGTTTGAGTTTTTAAACTAAAAAGCCGCTCATTGAGTGGCTTTTTTTTATAATTGAGTTTAATCCTTATCATTTGTTAACTTTAAAGTTTCATTATCAATATACATTTCAAATATAATGAAAATCAATTTTGCATTTAACTATTGCGTTATAAAGCTTTTAAACAAATCTTCTTTAGGAATAACATACATATTATCACTTAATGGCATTTGCATTTTAGAGCTTGTAATGATATTATATTGTATTTGAGGTAAATTGTAAGCAGATCTTCCGTTTCCAGTAATATGCTGTATAGCACGAGCAAATAAAGGCTCATCTATTTCGCCAAGTACACCAAAATTTGCAATATCTTCAGGAAATATAATGTCTGGTATTAAACCCTCTTCAGCATAATCTAAAAAACCAAAAGCATTTGCATTTCTACCAACAAGTGGTTGTAAAGCCCAAGTATGAGTTGGGTTAGGGTTTCCATTACAATCATTAGTAAGTACAAAAGCACATTCTGGAATATCAAATAAAGTAATTGAAAATTCGTTTTTGCCAATCGTGTTTTTGCCAATATGGATAACATCTATATAAGGATCTAAACTATTTATAACCAATTCACTTGCTGATGCACTACTGCCTTGAGCTAAAACATATACTTTATTTAAATTTAAGCTATTTATAGTAGCTCCATTACCAATTAGTTTATCTACAAAATATTCATTTAAAGAAGCGTCAGAAAATAGAGCCTGTAACTTATCATTCCATTGTTGCCTTAAAAACAAATCTCCAGTAAAATCTCCGGTTATCATACTAGAAATGTTAATGGCAGAATCTACATTCCCACCTAGGTTGTAACGTAGATCTAACACCAATTCACTTATTCCATTGGCTTTAAACTCTCCAAAAGCATTGTTTAATTGTTCATCAAAATTTTGGGTAAAACTATTATACATTAAGTAACCCACTTTTATCCCATTTACATCAATTGTTTTTTTAATTAAAATAGGGTTTTCTGTATATTCTTGTTTAGTTAAATCAATATCAATTCCATTTGATACAATTTCGCTTCCTGAAATTTCAGCCATATTTAAGGTGTAACTGTCAGAGCCATCAAATAGTAAGTTGAAAAAATTATCTATATTTAGAGGATTACCATCAACGCTAAAAAACAAGTCACCTCTTTTTATATTTTTTGAAGATGCATCAGTGTTTGGCAATATATAACGAACAATGCCAAATACTTCTGTTCCTCCTTCTTCTAAAGTAAATATTCCAAATTCAACACCATTGGTTTTTGCAACACCTTGAAAAGAATTTAATAACTCGTTGTAGTCGTCAACTATCCAACTAAATCTATCTTCTTCAGTAAACTTTAAATCGTTAAACAAATTTCTTGGACTTGAAAATGAGTTTAAATAATCGATATATTCTTGGTCAGAAGAAAACCTGTTGTCTGCCAAATCATTAACATCTTGCTGCCAAAAGTACCATATATTCATACTTTTCCATACAAAATCGTTAATTTCAGTTGTGGTTACTAGATTATCATCTCTATCGTCATTAAAGCAACTTGTAGTAAGTCCTAGTAACATAATTACCAGAAATACATTTAGGGTAAATCTTTTCATAGCTTAAATTTCTCTTTTAAAACTCTAAAGTTAGTTACATTATTGCAGAATAAAAAAAATAATTATTCTTCTAAAATATTTTCATTTGCGAAACTTTTGAAATTGTCACTTTCGCATAGGATAGAATTTATTTGTATGAAACAGAATTATTCTTTATTTTACTTTGAGTAAAATAATTTTATATTGTTGTAACAAAATAAAGAGTACATCGTCGTAATAACAAATAGCAAAACTATTTATTCCTTTTTAAGTTTTCCCTTTGGGGAAATGTCTGTAGGACGATGGGGAATTAATCAATCAGAAAATGACAGAGTCGGAGTTTTTAAACATTGTATTGCCTTTTAAAGATAAGGTATTTCGTTTAGCAAAGCGATTATTGGTGTCGAATGAAGAAGCAGAGGACGCAACACAGGAGATATTACTTAAACTTTGGAATAAAAAAGAGCTTATAAAAGATTACAAAAATGTAGAAGCATTTTCTATGACGATGACAAAGAATTTTTGCCTTGATAAACTGAAATCAAAACACGCACAAAATTTAAAAATTGTACATAGCAATTATCAAGATAATAATGCATCGTTACAGAAACAGGTAGAATTAAATGACAGTTTAAGTTGGGTTTCTAAAATAATGGAAGAGTTACCGGAACAACAAAAAATAATATTACAATTAAGAGATATTGAACAATACGACTTTAATGAAATTTCTGAAATGTTGGATATGAACGAAACAGCCATTAGAGTAGCCTTATCAAGAGGACGTAAAACAATAAGAGAAAAATTAACTAAAACCCATAGTTATGGTATTAGATAAGATTGAACAATTATTAAAAAAGTACGACAACGGAGAAACTTCTTTACAGGAAGAGCAGCAGTTAAAACAATATTTTACTCAAGAAACTGTAGCACCTCACCTGGAAGCATATAAACCCATGTTTCAGTATTTTTTGAACAGCAAGAAACAACAGTTTACTAAAGACATCCCATTAAATCCCAACAGAAAAACCTTTACATTATACAAATGGATTTCGGTTGCAGCAGTAGCTGTTATAATGCTTGGAGTTTATACTCAAATAGGTAATTCCAGATCATTTAGTGATTTATCTGACGAAGAGTTGTATGCTTACAATCAGACGATGAAAGTATTTAATCTCGTATCCTCAAAACTTAATCAAGGCAGCGAAAATATGAATGCACTAAATTTGGTGTCTTCAAATTTTATCAAAGGTGCAGAGAGTATAGCTTACATCAGTGAATTTTCAAAAACAACAAATAAATTTTTAAAAACGAATAATAAATAATTAAAAAAAGAAATCATGAAAAAAATAGTATTAATAATCGCAATCGCAATAGCAGTATTACCAATAATGTCCTTTGGACAAGGATTATTCGATAAGTACGAAGATATGGATGGTGTATCATCATTTGTAGTAAACCAAAAAATGTTTTCGATGTTGGCAAGCATCAATATAGATTTTGACGATCCGGAAGCTGAAGCAATGATGGAAGCAGTTAAAAAAATTAAAAGCATAAAAGTGCTGACCACTGGAAACGATAAAACGTCTGCCAGTATGAAAGCTGATGTTGAGAAGTATGTAAAAAACTCAAGTTTAGAGGAATTGATGCGGTTTAAAGATGGAAATCAAACCGTTAAGTTTTATGTAAGAGAAGGCTCAAGCGAAAATTATGTAAAAGAGTTGTTAATGTTTGTTACTGGCTTAAAAGAATTAACAAAAGGACAGGATATTACTATTCACGGCGAGAAACGTGAAATTGAGACAGTAATAGTTTCAATAGTTGGAGATATTGACCTTAGAGAAATTTCTAAACTTACCAGCAGTATGAATATTCCTGGAGGAAAGCATTTAAAGAAAGCAGGAGACAAGAATTAAGAAAGTAAAAAGTATCATTATGAATACATCAATCAAGAATAGTATAATGTTACTCTTTGTAGTTGCGGTTTTAACAAGCTGCAACTATGAAGAGACCTTACAAGGTTACTATGTTAATAATCAAGAGGCTCCAAATTTTATTTCAATAGACATACCTACCAGTTTTGTTAATATTGATAAAACTACGTTGAGCAAAGAACAAAAAGAAGCTTACGAGTCTATAGACAAGCTCAATATGTTAGGTTATATGTTAACCGATGATAATGTGGAGGAATACAAAGCTGAATTAGTTAAAGTTCAAAACATTTTAAAAGATGAAAAATATGAAGAGCTTTTTAGAGCTGGAAATTCTTCTGTTGGTAAAATTGTAGTAAAATATATAGGAACAGATACTTCTATTGATGAGTTAATTATTTTTGGATCTGCAAACGGAAAAGGTTTTGCTATTATTAGAGTTTTAGGAAATAATATGGAACCTGCTAAACTAATGTTGTTAGGAGATGTTATAAAAAATGCAAGTCCGGATGAAACTAATGTAGCAGATTTTATGGATTTCTTTCAGTTGGGAAAATAATTTTTTTTCAATAGGCACTTTCAGAAGTAAGGCAATTTTAGAGAAAAAGGATTAGTACTTCGGCTGAGTTTATAAAAAAATAGGCTGAGTTTTCCTTTTTCTCAACCTAAAGGTTAATTTTTTTGAGTTCTATATC
>JADFSQ010000231.1 GCA_022560715.1 Bacteroidota bacterium | reverse complement strand
AGATGTGTTACCAATATTAAAGGTATAGTTACCACGAATATCTTTAATGTTCATGGATTCTATTACGTTTTTATGTCCTAATACCCAATTTTCATAAAGTGTTGTTTTTTTGTCAAAAATGTCGCCGGAAGTAATTAAGAAATTTGCATACACACCATTTTTTAAAGATCCTAAAGTATTCGATTTTCCTAAAAGTTGTGCAGGAATCGTCGTTAAAGCTTCCAAGGCTACAGTTTTATCTAAACCATATTTGATAGCTTTCATAAGATTAGATTTAAAATCTTTAACTGATTTCAGAGAATGTGTAGATAAGGCAAAAGAAATTCCGTTATCTGATAGAGTTTTTGGGTTAGCAGGTTTTTGATTCCATTCTCTCATATCATCAAGTTCTAAAACACTTGATAGGAACGAATTTTCTACGTCATATGCTTTCGGAAAGTTAATAGGAAGGATGTACGCTGCATTGGTAGCTTTAATTTCATTAATGCGTTCGTATTCGTCACCACCACCAAGAATGATATATTGTATCCCAAATTGATCGCCTACTTTGTCCACACGAACGTCGTTAGCTTTATTTCCTGCAGCAAAAATTTGAACTAATTTTTTGTTGGCATTAAGAGCTTCCAAGGATCTGTCTTTTGCTTTCGAACCTCCTTTAGCATACCAATCGGCATCATAATATAGTTGTCTTAAAAGTGCTAAAGTTCCCATTATGGAAGTTGGATACGATTGTTTTGATTTCACGCTTTTGCTCAACGACAAATATTGCCCTGAACGTGCATCAATAATACGTTCGGAGTCACCACCTTCATCAGAAAGTGCTACCAAAACACCTGTACCTCGAACAATACCATCTTGCAAATGTGTATTTACAACGCCAAATCCGGCTTTTCTTAATTCGGAAGCCGATTTCTTGTCAAACTTAAAAACATCAATAGCATTTTGTTCAGGCATAATATGGTCGTTCCAATAAAATCCTTCACGGCTTGCATGATATTGTGATGCTCTGCCGCCTCCACTTTTACGTTTAGGTTTTTCAATACCAAAACCAGAATACATATCTATAAATGAAGGATAAATACTTTTTCCCGAAACATCTATAATTACTGTATTAGCTGGAATTGTTACCGTTTTTCCTGAAGCAACCACTTTTCCATCTTTAATTAGTAATGTGCCGTTTTCAATAATTTGTGTTGGAGTGACATAAATTTTAGCATTTGTAAATGCTGTGTAATTTGTGTTTTCCGATTTTACGCCATCATTTTTCGGGAAGTGCTCTTGTGCAATCATTGAAAAACCACACATAAGCATCATTAAAATAAGATACTTTTTATACATAATTGGTTAGTAATAAAATTAGAATTTTAAAAGTACTTATTTTGAACTTTAAAAAAACGAATTAAGATTTTTTTAACGTTTATTATTACAGATTGTCTTTAAAATAATTCACAAACAATGCCACAGCATAGCTATAACTTTCTATGCCTTTTTCTTGGTTGTTAGCTTTAAGGAAGTTTCCATAAGTTAGTTTAAACAATGGTTCGAGTGGGTTTTGATAAGATTTCCAAAAATCATAAGATTCTTGATAATTTTTAAGGATGCCTTTATTTACAGTTTCTACTAACTCCTCGTAACAGCCTTCATTACGACGAAATATTTCATTTAAACAATGCCTCAAAGCAAAAATATATCCCGAGTATTTAAAGTAAATATCTTCATTATGAATTGCTGCCAGACAACCGATAAAATTAGTTTCATTTTCGGCGGCATAGCCTATCTGGTGTGCTTTTTCATGGCAAACAGTTGTTGGATATTTATACAATGGAATTAAACCATCAATTTGTGCTTCGTTTGTAAATGGATTTAAGTAACCACTAAACCCCATATATGTAAGAGGTAAACTGTAAAGCGACAATTTTATACTGCTTGGTGCGTATTTTAAATGCGGATAAATTTTTGCCAATGCATCATATCCATTTGTTGTTTTATTTAAAAGCTCATTTTTACTAAAAGGCATTTCAACTTTAACAGAATCGTTTTTGGTAATGCTGATATGAAGTTCATTCGATTTTTTAATTAGTTTTTGTGTAACAGAAACTAATTCTTCAGTATTATAAGTGTTTTTTAGTTCTAAAGTTTGGTGTAATGGTAATCGGTAGTAATTCAAACCCCAAAACAAATGAAACGCAAAATACACCAAAGATACTGCTGAAAATACATCCATAAACCAAGATTTAGTGTCTTTAATTACACGCTTTCTGTTTATAAAAAGCCATCTAATTATATATATTCCTGCAATTGTATAAAAAATATCTCCAACCGAAAATGGCAACCAACCAAACACAAACCTCAAGGCTTTTGATGTAAGTTGATACAAGCCGTTGCTGTAATACCTTTCAACAAAATCGGGATAATTTGAAAGTAATTTTACAATAAAATATTGCGGAATTATGCTTAAAGCTATAATCGTTTTCTTTTGTCTGAGCATCATTCAAAAATACATAATTGTTTTATAAATCTTTGTTGCTATTGGCTACCTTTGTGAAACTTTTATAATAATTATATGAATTCAGAAATAAGACAATTACAACCGCAACAACTTTGGAATAAATTTACAGACCTAAATGCAGTACCAAGACCATCAAAAAAGGAAGAACGTGTTATCGCGTTTATGAAGGATTTTGGTAACAGTTTAGGATTACAAACCATTGAAGATGAGGTAGGCAATGTCATAATTAAAAAGTCTGCAACTGTTGGAATGGAAGATAGAAAAACCATTGTGTTGCAATCACATCTCGATATGGTACACCAAAAAAATGGAGATACCAATTTCAATTTTGATACGCAAGGAATAGAAATGTATGTTGATGGTGATTGGGTAAGAGCAAAAGGTACTACGCTTGGTGCAGACAATGGTTTAGGGGTTGCTACTATTATGGCAATTTTAGAAAGTAATGATATAGTACATCCAGCAATTGAAGCCTTGTTTACCATTGATGAAGAAACAGGGATGACGGGAGCAATGGGCTTGAAAGCAGGTTTGCTACAAGGCGAAATCCTTTTAAATTTAGACACCGAAGAAGATGACGAAATAGGTGTAGGATGTGCTGGCGGAATCGATGTTACTGCAACGCGAACTTATGTAGAAGAAAGCGTTTCTGAAGATTGTATTGCTTACAAAATTGAAGTTAAAGGATTAAATGGTGGACATTCAGGAATGGATATTCATAAAGGATTGGGGAATGCTAATAAAATTATGAACCGTTTATTGTATGATGGATTTGAAAACTTCGGATTGCGAATTTCTGAAATTGATGGAGGAAGTTTACGTAATGCCATTCCGCGTGAAAGTGTTGCTATTGTTGCTGTTAATGCTGTGCATAAAGATGCTTTTGAGTTTGAAATACAAGAACTTATCAAAGATATTCAGACCGAACTAAAAACTATGGAGTCTAATCTTGAAATTGGAATCAGCAAAATCAAAGTTCCAAATAAGATTATGGATTTAGATGTGCAAAAAGGATTAACAAGAGCTATTTATGCTGCTCAAAACGGAGTGTATAGAATGAGTGCAGATATTCCAGATTTGGTTGAAACGTCTAATAATATTGCACAAGTAACTGTAAAAGATGGACATATTAAAATAGGATGTTTAACACGCTCGTCGGTAGAATCTTCAAAAATGGATTTGGCAACTATGCTTCGTGCCACTTTTGAACTTATGGATTGTGATGTAGAATTTTCTGGAAGTTACCCAGGATGGACACCAAATATGGACTCTGATATTTTAAAAGTAATGTCTAAACTTTATAAGGATATAAATGGTGAAAAAGCAAAAGTAGCGGCTTGTCATGCAGGATTAGAATGTGGGATTTTAGGCATCAATTATCCAGAAATGGATATGATAAGTTTTGGACCTACAATTAAAGGAGCACATTCTCCAGATGAAAGAGCAAGCATTTCTTCAGTACAAAAATATTGGAAGTTTGTTTGGGAGATTTTACGACAGATAAAATCCAGTTGGAGTGCTGAACAAGCATAAAATTTCTTAGTCCCCTACCGGGCAACATTGTATATTTGCAGCCAAAGAAGAAAATCACGAAAGTGGTCAGGATTTTTTATAAATAAATCGTAACTTTTCAACACGCTTCAGTGCTTTTTTATCTTTTTCCGGTTATCCAGACATTGCCAAGATCAACTAACGACAGACGTCGCAAACATCTGAAAAACCTGCGCAAGCTCAATAAATCAAAAAAGAACCCCAGAATCCTGGCCC
>JADFSQ010000230.1 GCA_022560715.1 Bacteroidota bacterium | reverse complement strand
ATTTAATTCCTGACCAAACTCTTTTCTTAAATTTCAACTACACGTTTACTGAATTACTTTATGAAGACCCAAAAAGGTTTTATAATCTATTAGAAGAAAAATATACAATCCCAAAATTCAATCATATTCACGGAACAACAAATATATTAGATAAAAACCCTATAATTTTTGGATTTGGAGACGAGATTGATAAAGATTACAAATCAATTGAGGAACTTAACGACAATAGATATTTAGAAAATATAAAATCGATCAATTATCTGGAATCTGACAATTACAAAAAACTTTTAGAATTTATAAATAGTGGAAATTTTCAAATATTCATTTTAGGACACTCTTGCGGAATTTCGGACAGAACCTTATTGAACACTATATTTGAACATGATAATTGCTCACCTATAAAACTATTTTTTCGTCAAAAAGTTAACGAGGTGGATAATTATAGTGATATAATAAGAAATATTTCTCGGAATTTTAATGACAAAGCTAAAATGAGAGATAGAGTTGTAAATAAAACATATTGCGAACAACTGAATTAAAATCCAGTTGACAACAACATGTATAATTAATTGCTGCGGAATTTCCTTGGTGGAAATTTGTAAGCTTCCCTTAAAACCGAACTGTTTAAAAGTAGAGAAATAAGTATTAATTTTAAGCAGTAATTATGAGAAAAAGTAAATTTAGTCCCCATCAAATCGCTTCTATTTTAAAAGAGTTTGAATTAGGTAAATCTGTCACAGATATTACCCGAGAGCACGGTGTTAGTTCTGCTGCATTTTATAAGTGGCGAGAGCGTTATGCAGGTATGAATTCTAAAGAGCTCAAGAGGCTTAAATCTTTAGAGGATGAGAATCGTAAGCTCAAACAGATGTATGCTACTTTGGCCTTAGATCATCAAATGGCGAAGGAGATCATCGAAAAAAAGCTATAAAGCCTTACCGCAAGCGAATCATAACAAAACAGCTTATTCATTATGGTATCTGTAGGGCGTGCCGTGTATTAAATATGAGTAAAAGTGTTTATTATTATCAGCCATTAAAAAAAGATGATTCAGAGATAGAAGAAGCTCTTCAAGAAAAGGCAGAGCAACACTCAGAAGAAGGATTTTGGAAGGCTTATGACCGTTTACGTAATGAAGGAAAGCCTTGGAATCACAAACGAGTCTATCGGGTTTATAAATCATTAGGATTATCATTACGTCGTAAAGTAAAGAAACGCTTGCCAGCTAGAGTCAAGGAACCTTTAGAAGTTCCTGAAGAATTAAATCATACTTGGAGTATGGATTTTGTAACCGATGTTTTAGATAACAGTAGGCGTTTTAGAGGCTTTAACGTTATTGATGATTATAACAGAGAAATTCTTTTTATAGAAATAGATTACTCCTTACCAAGCAATCGCATTATTTGGGTACTCAATCATTTAATAAACAAAAGAGGGAAACCAAAACGCATACGAATGGATAATGGCCCAGAGTTTATAGCAAGAATAACAGCTAATTGGAGTATAATGCACGATATAGAGTTTATATACATACAACCAGGAAAACCAACTCAAAATGCTTTTGTGGAACGATTTAACGGAAGCTATAGAAGAGGTGTATTAAACAAATTCATTTTTGAAAACCTAGAGCAAGTAAGAGAACAAACACAAATTTGGATGGATGACTATAATCATTTTAGACCCCACGATGCATTAGGAAAAATCCCTCCGATAAAATATGCGGAAAATAATTCTAAAAGAGCTAGCTCTTTTAGAATTAAAAACAATAAATTTGATAATATTAGAAAATTAAGCAGTTCTAATTAGGGGAAGCTTACACTGAACTTAATTCAGTATGGCAATTTCTTTAGTTAAAAACGAATTACTTCAATTATACTTCTTTTTTATGACGCAGTAAATTGATTTGCAACTCAACAACACACTAACTAACAATAGTTTTACTCCCATAATTTCATTAACTTACGTTTAAAATAAATTGTCCATGAAAAAAATGCACTTTCATAAACTTATACTCTCACTTTTTCTATTTGTTATTTTTCTCCAAGTGTATTCCCAAAAAAAACCTTTAAATTATACATTTGAATTAAACACAGGTATTTCCACAAAAAGTACATTACCTTTTTGGATGTCCGCTAATAAATTTGGAGCAGTCCCAACTAGTAACCATATTTCATTGTATTCCTCTATATTTTCTGATTTTAAACATTCAAATAGCATTGTTGACTTTTCTTATAAAGCTTCGTTTACTGGTTATGCTGCTAATAAAAATCACCTTCTTATAAATGAACTTTATGGTAGTTTACGATATAAAAAATGGCTTTTAGATATAGGCATAAAACATGGACAGGTTTTATGGGAAGGATTATCTTCTTCAAATGGTAACATAGTTATGTCAACTAATGCTCGTTCATTCCCTGGCTATAATTTACAACTCGTTCATTATATAAAACTCCCTTTCGCCAAAAAGTGGTTAGCTGTAAAAGGAAATTACGCCGATTATTTATTAAACGATAAACGTGTAGTTGAAAATGCCAGATTACATCACAAAAGTATCTATTTTAGATCAACATTAAATGCTAAGGTTGAATTGATCACGGGTGTCAACCATTATGTTCAATGGGGAGGTACTTCTTATGTAAGAGGGAAATTACCTGCCGGTTTCAGCAATTATATCAAAGTTGTAACCGGACAGTCTGGTGGAAGCGATGCTTTGCAAACGGAAAAGAATAACGCATTGGGAAATCATATTGGTTCCTATTTACTTCAATTAAATTATAGCGGAACCAAACTTAACTGGAGTTTTTACTATTCACATCTTTTTGAAGACCGATCTGGCAGGGAACTAACTAATTGGCGCGATGGATTGTATGGTATTTTTATTGACTTTAAAAAACCAACATCTTTACTAACTCATTTTTTAGGTGAATTTACCTATACCAAGCATATGAGTGGGAGTACTGGATTTAGTGGGCGTGATAATTATTTTAACAATAGTATTTACGGTTCAGGCTGGACCTATTTTGGAAATACCATTGGTTCTCCCTATTTCACTCCACAACCTATTGATGAAGCTGGTAGAACCCATGGAGTAATAGTTGGTGACAACCGATTTATTGCTTATAATATAGGTATGCAAGGTTATTTTTTAAAACTACATTACAAAGCTTTGTTTAGCCATACTACCTATATTGGTTGGTTTGGTAATGAATATGAAAATAAACCAACTCAATTTTCAGGGATTGTAACGCTCACAATTCCAAAAAGTATAAACTTTCCAATTGCTGTTAGCGTAGGTATTGCTTTTGATACCGGTACCTACAGACCTGTTACTTTTGGCGGGTTTTTAAAACTTTCTAAAAGTGGTGGGTTTTAGGATTGAAACTTCGATAGTAAATTTCTTCTATTTACTTTTTCGTTTATCTTTACTTAATTCTTTAGATCCATTTTTATACAAGTCCAAAATATGAACTTGCAAATAGCTGACATGCAAAGGGATAAATTTTTTTTTGCTAACTACTCCGCGCACCTTTAAAGAAGATATTATAAAAGGCTTTAAAAAAATATTTGACATCTGTTCTAAAAGGATGTTTCTCACAGGCCTTTAAGTAACGCATTTCTGAAGCTATAATTTCATCTAAATTCTTAGGCATATCTGCATAGTAGGGTGGCACAAGCCCGGGTTTATGTAAGATGCGCTTTTCTTGGAGCTCTTTGGTATATAAACTAAAATAATGAGTACTCAAAGGGCGCACACCTACCAATTTCATATTGCCTTTAAGCAAATTGATGAGCATGGGTAATTCGTCCAACCAAAATTTTCTAAAAAATTTACCCTCTGTTGTTATTCTAAAATCATTTTTAAATTTACCGCCTTCCTTTAAATTATTATGTTTATGCACATATTCTTGTAAATATTCTGCATAAGCGTGCATGGTGCGTAATTTATACACATTAAAAATTGTGCCGCCTTTACCAATACGTTTTAGTCTTACCAATAGTCCGTAACTGGGGTCATTATCAAAGGCCGGCTCTTTAATCTTTTTGGCTACAAAATAGAGTTTATTGTCAATGGTCTCTTCGTCTATAATTTCAAAGCCACAAGAATACAGCCGCCCAAAGGTTTCAGCGCGGGTCAAGACTCTATTTCGGCCTTTGGTTATAAAAAAATAAAATTGTTTGGTTATCGGTAGTTTAGGAAAGATGCGCATAAAGACCACATCTGCAGTATAATAAAACCAGTTAAAAGGACGTATATATTTCTTTAAAACACGTATGCGGCGCG
>JADFSQ010000229.1 GCA_022560715.1 Bacteroidota bacterium | reverse complement strand
TCGCGCTCTCCAACGGTCCCGTCGAACTGTAATGACGTTTGATCTCCAGCCCCGTGACCAGTCGCAATTCTTCGATCGCCCGGAGATCGAACGGATTGGCCATGGCCCCATCCAGGAAGCCATTGGTTCGCTGAAACGGCATCAGCGTATATTTGCTAACCAACTCCACCGGGACCAGTTCGACAGCCGTTGCATCACAGGAAAACGTGTCCAGATCAACAGAATCGATTCCCGCCTGGACTGCCAGGGCTTCATGCAATTGCGACGAGGTGATATCGCCACGTTTCAGCAAAATTGCCCCCATCTTTTGGCCGCTGCCTTTTTGCTCAGCCAGGGCATAAGACAATTGGTCTTTGCCTAAGGATGCGCTTTCGTACAGAATCGCGCCTAATTTTTTTCTGGTTTCCGTTACCATCGATTGTAATCCCTAAATCTACCGTCTTGCCATTTGTGTGGGGGAAACACTTTCTTACGCGGGAACAACAAGTTTACCATTTTATGTGCCAAAAAGTCAACAGAATAACACCCCCCAACGCAAATTTAGCCATGCTTTTAAGCACGGTCTAGGCCTACAGTAATAGACGGACGAAACCACAAAATGTTACAAAAATTCTCTCCACAATGGCTTGGGCGCCAACGGAAATTTCTTAAAAAACACCTAACTAATTGGTATATAAGGCGTTGTGCTTAATACTTAAATAGTTATTTAACTGAAACGGCGAATTCAACTCCCAAGTGTGACACATGCTAACTGAAGTTATGACAAACTCTAACGAACGAGAAAAACAGCCTGGGGCCCCAGTCGGCGAAATTGCCCCCCTGTAGCCCCAATTGTAACCGTTCACAGGAATTTTTATAAAAATCTTAAAATGTTAAAATAGACTGTAATTTTTAAATGGACTGTTAACATTTATTGTTCAACCAGTTGTTAGCTGCAAGCAGAATGCTTTGTGGAAATTTTATTATTAATTGTAAACTTATAACATTATGAAAAAATTATTAACGGTAGTTTTGATTCTTCTCCTCTCTTTAGAAGTAATCGCACAAGAAGATTTAACACAATCAGTATTTAGAGAAATCTCGGAATCATTTGTTCAAACTTTATCCTCTAAACAACAATTACGCTTTCAAAGGTTGAAACAATCAGATGATTTCTTGAGTGTAACATTAATAGAAGTTGAAGGTTTACAACAAGCAATTAAAAAAGAGACCCTCACTTTTGATTTACCAAATATTTTAGGAAAAATTATTGCAAATACTAAAAGTATTGACTATTCCACAAATAATAATTTTACTTGGAATGGAACATTCAGTAATGGAGAAGCTTTCATTATTCACGAGAATGGGAGAATTTACGGACAAATTAGAAGCAATGGAGCAGTATTCGATATTCAATATTTAGAAAATGGTTATGCTATCCTTATCGAATACAATATGGAAAAGCTAAACCAAATAGGTTGTGCTTTTCAAGATAACCATAATGAGAAAAGCAATACTAAATCATCACAAATTAAAGAAAGCGGAGCTTATTCTAAAAAAATGTCAGCAGGAAAAAGCTCAAGCCCTTTGGTTAGGGTTTTAGTGCTTTTTACTTCTGCCGCAACCGCAACAGGAATGAACATGACCGATTTGGCAAATACAGCAAGAGGGCAATGGGTTACTGCCCAAATAAACAGCAACGTACAATCTAACCTTGAAATTGCTGGAGTAGTATCATTAAATTTTGTTGAAACTCCAGATATATCTGATGATATAACAAATTTAAGAAACAATATTACCGCCCAACAGTTGCGAGACCAGTTTGAAGCAGATATTGTATTATTATTTACTGATGGCAATTACGGATATGGTGGTGTAGTTGCCGATATTGGACCTGTTGAAGATGATGCTTACGCCATTGTTGAAGTTGCAAATGCTACTTCTACAATTACTTTTGCACATGAAACCGCACATTTATTTGGAGCAAGACATGATTCAGACCCAACTCCTGGCGATGCCCATGGTCATGGTTGGAAAACAGGTTGGATATTTACAAAAAAGTATGGTTCAATAATGCGTGATAGAGAATCAGGACGTAAAAGAGTACTCCATTTTTCAAACCCTTATAGAACCTCATCAAGATAAAGCAACTGGTGTGCTTAACACAAGATTTAATGCAAGAGTGCTTAATGTAAATGGTCGTGTCGTTGAAGATTTTAGGTTTACCCAACCAGATTTTGCTGTATATATTTCTGGCCCGGGTTCTGCTAATGATGGTGATGTACTATTGTTTTTTAGCAGTACTTATAATGGACAACCAACTTATGCCTATACTTGGAAAGCAGATATAGGTAACGGTTATTTTACTGTTGGGTCTTCGAGTACACTTAATTATACAATGCCAACAGACAAAGACCTTGATATTAGTCTAACCGTAACCGATGGGAATGGTCAACAAGCAACCGATTATACTTTTGTGAGAAACCTGTTTTTGGATGGTGGACCATGTACAGAATGCCCAGACAATTTAGATTCTTTTATTGAAGGAACCAATAATTTTATGTCTAACGATATCCTGTTATTCCCAAACCCTACTTCGGATTTGTTAAAGATAATGCTACCTACCAATTTTGTTGAAAGCAGTTTTACATTTCAAATCATAGATTTAAACGGTGCAACTATTTTTGAGAAATCCAATACACGGGACAAACAACAACTGCAAACAATAGATGTTTCAGGATTAAAACAGGGAATGTACGTGTTAAGGGTTGCAAGTAATAATACGGTCAAAACAATTAAATTTATAAAAAATTAGGATTATGATAAAGCATTTAATTTTATTTATGTTAATCTTTGGTTTAATAGCTTGTAATAAAGATGATGATTTTTCACCTGTAAAAATAGGTAATGCAACAGCTTTAAAAAATGGAGTAGGCTGGTCTGCTAATGTTTATTATTTTACTGAGAATTCCCCTTCGAACTTAGGGTTTAGTATGGGAATGGAGGTATATAATAATGAAGGATTAAGGAGAGAGAATATATCTTTTATTAGATTTAAAAATCATTTTAATCCTCAAACTATATACCCTACAAATTATCAAATTGAGAATGATAGTATACGTATATTCTATTCCACAATATTAGACGACGGTGATGTAGTTGGGGATATTTACGATATAGATACAACCGCTACCAACAACTTTATTCAAATAACAAGTTATAACTCGTCTAGGGCAGAAATTAAGGGAATATTTAATGTTTCCCTAATTTTAACAAGAGATAGCAATGAACCAGGGACACCTCCTCAAAATCTTGTTTTTACAAACGGGGAGTTTACCGTAAAAGTACAGCGAGAGTGGTTTGAGTAGCCAGCAGCTAACACAGCATATAAAAAATAGCAGTTAATGGCTAAACTTTAAGTTTAGTTCTTTTCTGCTATCTTAAATTAAAAAATGGAAAAGAACAGCAATTTGATTCTGCTACTTTTCATATAAGGGTTAAACCAAATTACTGATTTAAAAGGAGCATTAATCCTAGAAACGTCTAATTTACAATCCAAACAACAATTGCAAACAATAGACGTTTCGATATTAAAACAAGGAATGTATTTATTAAGGGTTGCAAATAATAACACAGTTAAAACAATTAAGTTTATTAAAAGGTAATGTCATGGTAAAACACTTAATTTTATTTATATTGATTTTTAGTTTTATGGCTTGTGATAAAGACGATGGCAATTTAATTCCCGATATATATACAGGAACTGCTAGTGCAACAATAAATGGAGAAGAATGGAATTCATTAACTTATTTTGATGAGATTAATTCATCAAAAAATCCATCGTTATTCATTCTTAGAATGGACAGATATAATAATGCAGGTATTCAGATAGAATCCTTTAATATTAGAAGAATTCAAGCAAGCTTTGAAGTTCAAGAAATAACTTCAACAGATAACCAAAATGAACTTGGTTTACTCTCAGCAGGTTAATTCGACCATACTGTTTGATGAAGATGTTGTAGTAAATCTTTCCAAAAAAGTGTCATAATGCTACAAATATCGTGAAAATTTATTGAAGTATTGTTGTAGTGTATAATAATGGGATTCCTGCTTTGCTCCTCCGCTTTTCAGCCTTCGTAGCTACTGCTTCGAAGAAGTAGGCAAAGCTTCGGCGACACGCAGACGCTGGAATTCATTAAAACCAAAATCCAAGATTAAAAAACCATTGCCCGCTACGTGTGTCTGGTGTCCAGGAATATTTTATTTCTATTGGTCCTAAAAATGTTTCAGTAGAGCAGCCAATGGCATATCCGGTATAATCTAATGAAGAAAACC
>JADFSQ010000228.1 GCA_022560715.1 Bacteroidota bacterium | reverse complement strand
TAAAAATTCTTCATTTGTTGGATACTTTTTAAATCCAGATTTTTTCCAAGCCATTACCTCGTCTTTTGTTAAAGGACACATTCCATTATTGGCTAAAACTAAAAGGGTTTCATATTTACGTAGTTTTCGTCTAAATTTCAATCTCCTGCCTCCTCTAAAACCAGTTCTTTCTGCTGCTCTTGAAATTTCATTGCCTTTTTCTTTCTTAACTCCTTCCGAAAAAATAATAACGCCTTTATCTTTTAAAATAAAAGTTTCTTTATTGTTTTCTCTTTCAGCATCTACAATCGCCCAACCAATGCTGTTTGTCCCTAAATCCAGTCCTAAAATTTGTGTCATAATGTATTCTAATTTTAACAGTACTAAAACTACAAAAAAATATACAGCTAAATTACTGTTTTCCTTATAGTTAATTAAAATACTTTTTAGTATATTTGAATTGTGAAAATTTTATTCTAATCTTTAATCTTATCACAATAAGGCTATATGCCGTAGATGAAAATCTTTAGTCCTGCTTCGGTGGGACTTTTTTTTTGCTTTATAACAAAGTGGATTTAAAAAACTCTATAATCCAAATCTAACATTCTTTTATGTATTATTTTCACTTTAGAAAAGTGTTTATGATCAGGATTTATTAAAATATTACTTTCATTCGGCAATACAGCCGAAGGCACTTTTAAAGCTAAAGTTTTAGCTTTTTGAATCCAAATTGAGCCATAATCCTGCGTAAAGGAAATAGGTGGATTATTTCGCCATTTTTCTGTTATGATTTCAGGTTTTCTTAAGGTTGAAATTAATGACGAAGGAACTTCTGCCTCAAGAAACGAATAATCTGCTGCCAGAAATTCATAATCCATTCTAGTTAAGAGTTCTAGTACACAAAGCGATAAATGTTCAGAAAAATATAAAAGAGCGTCTCCTCGTCTATTCCATCTCCCAGAATACAAACGAGCTCCTTCTCCACTTAAATCATTTATATAATTTGTTTTGGTTAATCTAAATACTCTCAAAACTTATAGAATTAATATACACCTTGTTCTATTCTACCCAAAGTATCTTTAATTAAACCTGTACCAAAACTGGTGTCTAAAAAGTCTAAAGGTTTAGCATAATTTAATGCTCTAATTTCTTTACGTAGCCATATAGAAAAATCTTCAATCGAGCCTAATACTTCTATACCTCGTGAAATAACTTCAGCAATTTCTAAAATTTGCTCTGTACTATAAACATTAAGCAAATCGTTATCACTTTTACGTTGAATGGTTCTATAGGAAACATGAAGTAACTCACTCATTTTTTCCATTGATATGGATAGTATATTACTTATAGTTTGCAGCACTGATTTTGGTAAACCCTTACGTGTAATCTCTATGAGGTCTATATCATTATTTATGGTTTGCCCGATAGCAGCACTACCACCAAGTATGCTGATAATACGATCGTACTTGTTATTTAAACCATAAAACAACTCTGGTTCACTAACTAGGCTTTTTATATATTTTTCTTGAGAATAGTTTTTCATTATCACGACATTTGTCACAAATATACAACTTTTTGTCGTATTTTAAAAATTATACAACATTTTTTAGAAAGATTAAACAAAATTGCGACTTGCTTACATATTCCTGCGATACTGACCACCTACTTCAAATAGTGCATTTGTAATTTGACCTAAAGAGCACTTTTTACACACTTCCATTAACGATTCAAAAATATTTTCGTTATTGATGGCTTTTTGTTGCAACTCTTTTAATAATGCAACAGTATCATTTGCTTTATGAAGATTCTCTAATGTTTTAATCTGAAATTGTTTCTCTTCTTCAGTTGCTCGAATTACTTCAGCAGGTAAAATCGTTGGTGAGCCTTTGGAACTCAAGAATGTATTTACTCCAATAATTGGAAATTCTCCATTGTGCTTTAAAGTTTCATAATACAAACTTTCTTCTTGAATTTTAGAACGTTGGTACATAGTCTCCATGGCACCCAAAACACCTCCTCGTTCAGTGATTCTATCAAACTCAATAAGTACAGCTTCTTCAACCAAATCGGTAAGTTCTTCAATTATAAATGACCCTTGAATTGGATTTTCGTTTTTTGCTAAACCAAGCTCTTTATTAATAATAAGTTGTATTGCCATAGCACGACGTACAGATTCTTCAGTTGGTGTCGTGATAGCTTCATCGTAGGCATTAGTATGTAACGAATTACAGTTATCGTAAATAGCATACAAGGCCTGAAGCGTTGTTCGAATATCATTAAAGTCTATTTCCTGAGCATGCAAGCTACGTCCAGAGGTTTGAATATGATACTTGAGCATCTGCGCTCTTGCATTGGCTCCATATTTATGTTTCATGGCTTTTGCCCAAATTTTTCGAGCTACACGACCAATTACAGCATATTCCGGATCGATACCATTTGAAAAGAAAAACGATAAATTTGGACCAAACTTATTGATATCCATTCCTCTTGAAAGATAGTACTCTACATAAGTAAAACCATTAGATAAAGTAAATGCTAATTGCGAAATTGGATTTGCTCCTGCTTCTGCAATGTGATACCCGGAAATAGATACCGAATAAAAATTACGCACATTATTCTCAATAAAATATTCTTGAATGTCTCCCATGAGTCGCAATGCAAATTCAGTAGAAAAAATACAGGTATTTTGTGCCTGATCTTCTTTTAAAATATCGGCTTGAACAGTACCTCTAACTTGAGAAATAGTTTTGGCTTTAATATTTTGATATACATTATTTGGCAATACTTGGTCTCCAGTTACGCCAAGTAACATTAAACCTAAACCATCATTTCCTTCTGGTAAATCGTCATTATATTTCGGGCGTTCTTTGTCTTTATATAGTTTAGCAATTTTAGCTTCAACTTCCTTTTCTAAAACATTTTCCTTAATATACAACTCACATTGTTGGTCGATAGCAGCATTCATAAAAAACCCTAACAACATTGGCGCAGGACCATTAATTGTCATACTTACTGAAGTCATTGCATTTACCAAATTAAAACCAGAATACAATTTTTTAGCATCGTCTAAACAGCATATAGAAACGCCTGCATTTCCTATTTTTCCAAAAATATCTGGACGTAAATCAGGATCGTTTCCATATAAAGTTACACTATCAAAAGCAGTTGACAAACGTTTTGCCGGCAAACCTAAACTCACATAATGAAAACGACGATTGGTTCGTTCCGGACCGCCTTCACCAGCAAACATACGTGCCGGATCTTCGCCTTGACGTTTAAAAGGATACAATCCAGCAGTATAAGGAAATTCTCCCGGAACATTTTCTTGCAAACACCATTTTAAAACATCTCCCCAAGCCTGATATTTAGGCAAGGCAATTTTAGGAATTTGTGAATGAGATAAGGATTCAGTGTGCGTTTCTATTTTCAGTTCTTTACCACGAACTTTAAATGAATAGATTGGGTTTTTATAGCGATTTATTTTGTCTTCCCAACCAATAATAATTTCCCAATTGTATGGGTCGAGGTTTAGTTTTACTCTGTCAAATTCAGCAATAAGTAACTTTATGAAGTCTTTGTTGTCATCCTGAACTTGTTTTAGGATTTCATTGCTATTTAATCCGTTTGTAATAACAAACGATGTCTCGACTGCGCTCGACGAGACATTCGATACTGAACAAATTGTTTTATAAATTCCGTAGAGTTTTTGAGCAACCTCACCTTGTTCTTTTCCTTTTTTATCGTATGCTCTATTATTTTCTGAAATTTCCGATAAATAACGAACTCTTGCTGGTGGAATTATAAAAACTTTTTCACTCATTTCGTCTGAAATGGTAAAAGTTGATTTTAAATCAGCATCAGTCTTTTCAACCAACTTATCCATAATCGCTTTGTATAGCGTATTCATTCCAGGATCGTTGAATTGTGATGCAATGGTTCCGAAAATCGGTAACTCGTCTTGAGGAATATCCCAAAGATTATTGTTGCGCATATATTGCTTTTTTACATCACGCAAGGCATCTAACGAGCCTCTTTTATCAAATTTATTAATGGCTACCAAATCGGCAAAATCCAGCATATCAATCTTTTCTAATTGTGTTGCTGCACCAAACTCCGGAGTCATGACATAAAGAGACACATCACTATGCTCTATAATTTCGGTATCAGATTGACCAATTCCAGAAGTTTCTATAATGATTAAATCATACTCAGCAGCTTTTAAAACTTCAATGGCTTCACTAACATATTTTGATAAGGCCAAATTGGATTGACGTGTTGCCAAACTACGCATATACACTCTTGGTGAGTTTATGGCATTCATCCTAATCCTATCACCAAGA